>NZ_CAXTAZ010000002.1:0-194662 GCF_964242715.1 uncultured Enterovirga sp. | reverse complement strand
CGGCCTGGAACGAGGCGCTCGGCCTGCCGCGCTCCTGGGACCAGCAATGGTCGCTCCGCATGCAGCAGGTGCTGGCCTACGAGACCGACCTCCTCGAATTCGAGGACCTGTTCGACGGCTCCGTCGTGATGGAGCGCAAGGTGGCCGAGCTGAAGGAGGCCGCGCGCGCCGAGCTCGACCGGATCAATCGCGAGGGCGGCGCGATCGCGGCGGTCGAAACCGGATCGTTGAAGCGCGCGCTCGTCGAGTCCAATGCCCGCCGCATCGCTCGGGTCGAGAGCGGCGAGCAGGTCGTCGTCGGCGTCAATCGCTTTACCGAGGGCGAAAGCTCGCCGCTGATGGCCGGGGAGGGCAGTTTCATGTCCGTGCCCGAGGCGGTCGAGATGGAGGCGGTGCAGCGCCTTCGGGCCTGGCGTACCAGTCGGGACGGCGCCGCGGTCGAGGCCGCCCGCGCCGAACTCGAGCGGGCGGCGCGCGAGGGCCGGAATGTGATGCCGGCCTCGATCGCGGCCGCGAAGGCCGGGATGACGACCGGCGAATGGGGCGAGACCCTGCGCGAGGTCTTCGGCCAGTACCGCGCCCCGACCGGCGTCTCACGCGAGACCCTGAGCGAGCCGGCGGGCGAGGACGTGCGCCTCGTCATCGCCGATCTCGGGGCAAAGCTCGGCGAGACGCCCCGGATGCTGGTCGGCAAGCCCGGGCTCGACGGCCATTCCAACGGCGCCGAGCAGATCGCGCTCCGCGCCCGCGACGTCGGCATGGAGGTCACCTATGACGGCATCCGCCAGACCCCGGCCGAGATCGTCGCGAAGGTGCGCGAGACCGGCGCGCATGTGATCGGGCTCTCGATCCTGTCCGGCTCGCACGTGCCGCTCGTCCGCGAGGTGATGGCCCGGCTCCGGATCGAGGATCTCGACCACATCCCGCTCGTCGTCGGCGGCATCATCTCGGCCGAGGACGAGAACGTCCTCCGCAACATGGGCGTCGCCGCGATCTACACGCCGAAGGATTACGCACTCGACGCGATCATGATCGACATCGCCCGGGTGGTGGAACGCTCGCTGACCGGGCGCGGCGAAGACAGACCGAGCCCGCCGGCCGTGGAGACCTTTCGCAAGGCGGCGCGGCGCACCGTCACGCGCAGGTGAGCGATGCCGTACCGCGCGACTCGCCCGCGGGTTCGCTGATTCAGCCTCTCTCCGCCGGCCTCCTGGTCGGGATCGTCGGCTATGCGTCGACCTTCGCGCTTGTGCTGAAGGGCCTGCAGGCCGTGGGCGCGACCCAGGAACAGGCTGCCTCCGGTCTCCTCGCCATCCTGGTCGTGAAGGGGTTGCTGGCGATCGGGCTCAGCCTGCGCACCCGCATGCCGATCTCGATCGCCTGGTCGACGCCCGGGGCCGCGCTCCTCATCGCGACGGGGGTTCCGGAGGGCGGCTTCCCGGTCGCGGTCGGAGCCTTCCTGGTCGTGGCCGGGCTCGTCGTCGCGGCGGGACTATGGTCGCCCTTCGGCCGGGCCGTCGCCGCGATCCCGATCACGCTGGCCAGCGCCATGCTGGGCGGCATCCTGTTCGGTCTCTGCACCGCTCCGGTCCGGGCGGTCGCGACCCTGCCCGCGTTGGCCCTGCCGGTCGTGGTGGTCTGGGCGCTCGCGCTGAGATTCGCCCGCCCCTATGCCGTGCCGCTGGCCGTGCTCCTGACCGGGATCGTGGTCGCGGTCGCGACGCCGGTCCCGGCCGGGATGCTGGCGGATCTCGTCCCCCATCCGATCGCCGTCATGCCGCGCTTCACCCTCGACGCCGTCATCGGCATCGCAATCCCGCTCTTCGTCGTCACCATGGCCTCGCAGAACGTGCCGGGCCTGGCCGTCCTGCATGCCAACGGCTACCGCCCGTCGGTCGGGATGCTGTTCGTCTCGACGGGGATCGCGAGTGCGCTCAGCGCCGTCTTCGGCGGCCACACCGTGAACCTCGCGGCGATCACGGCGGCCCTCTGCGCGGGGCCCGAGGCGCATCCCGATCCGGCCCGACGTTACGTCGCCGGCGTCACGGCGGGTGCGACCTATGTCGCGCTCGGGCTGCTCGCGAGCTTCGCCGCGGCCTTCGTCGCGGCGTCGCCGCCGCTCCTGATCGAATCGGTCGCGGGACTCGCGCTCCTCGGCAGCCTGGCGGGCGCGCTTCAGACGGCGCTGTCCCGCGAAGACGAGAGGCTACCCGCGATCGTCACCTTCGTGACCGCGGCTTCGGGGACGACGTTCTTCGGCATCGGCTCGGCCTTTTGGGGCCTCGTCGCGGGCGGGCTTCTCCTTGCAATCCTGCGTTCCGGCCCTCCTGTCCGGAGCTGAATGCCAGGCTCTACTAGGAACAAAGCCGCGCCCCCTCGATTGAGCGCCTGGTGCGCCTGTCCGCAGGATAGGACGATCGGAGAGAATTCTATGAAGACCTTGCTTCTGTCGGCCGCCGTGTCGGCCGCCCTGTTCGCCGTTGCGGCTCCGGCCTCCGCCGCGCCGGCCGGGCTCGCGCCTGGCGTTGCGCCCGAGACCGCCCTCACCGAGGCGGCCTATCGCCGTCGCGGACGGATGATGCGTCCCTATGCCTACCGTCGCCCGATGTATCGCCGTCCCATGGCCGGGCGGCGCATGTCGTCGCCGTCGCAATCGGGGAATGCCCGCAACCCGAGCGCTCCGGTCGGCCAGCAGCAGCAGGGCCAGACCACCGGCGGACCGCGCTACTGACGCCGTCGCAAGCCGATCAGCCGTGCGCGGCGCGTAGCGCGCGGTCGAGGTCGTCGAAGAGGTCGGCCGGGTCTTCGATCCCGGTCGACAGCCGAAGGAGATCGGGAGGGCAAGGTGTGCTCGGCCCCTCGATCGAGGCGCGATGCTCGATGAGGCTCTCGACTCCTCCCAGCGACGTAGCCCGCTTCCAGAGTTCGACCTTCGCGGCCGTTGCAATCGCGGCTGCCTCACCGCCGCGGACCTGGATCGAGAGCATGAAGCCGAAGCCGTTCTCCATCTGGCGGGCGGCGACGTCGTGGCCAGGATGCTGGGGCAGCCCTGGATAGAGAACCCGGGCCACGTTCGGATGGGACGACAGCGCGTCGGCAAGTCGCGCGGCTCCGCTCGCCTGGGCGGCCGAGCGCACGAAAAACGTCTTCAATCCGCGCTGCAGGAGATAGGCCTCGAAGGGGCCGAGAATCGCCCCGCTTCCCGAACGGTGTTTGAGGATTCGCTGCCAGAAGGCATCGTCCGTGGTCGCTGCGAGAACGCCGGCGACCACGTCGGAATGCCCGTTCAGCACCTTGGTCGCGGCGTGCATGACGATGTCCGCGCCGAGCGCGAGCGGCCGGGTGTGATAGGGCGAGGCGCAGGTCGAATCCACGGCAAGCCGCGCGCCGGCGCGATGCGCGAGTTCCGCGGCGCCGGCGATGTCGGTGATGGTCCAGAGCGGGTTCGAGGGCGTCTCGATCCAGACGAGGCGCGTCCGGCCGGGCCGGAGGGCGGCCGCGAGCTTGCCGAGATCGTCCGTCTCCACGAGTTCGACCTCGAGCCCCCAACGCACGCTTTCCGTCAGGAGCCAGTTGCGGAGCCCCCAATACATGACTGAAGACGCGATCACATGGTCGCCCGGATCGAGCGACATGAAACAGGCCGTGGCCGCCGCCATCCCGGACGAGAACAGGAGCGCGCCCGCCTCCGCCTCCTCCAGCATGGCGAGGACCGCTTCCGTGTCCCGGACCGTCGCATTGTCGGGCCGTCCGTAGATGAAGCCGGACGAATAGCCGTTATCCGGATCGCGGAGATAGGTCGTGGCGACGTGGATCGGCGGGACGACCGCGCGCGTGATCGGGTCCGTGCGGCCGAGCGCCTGG
This sequence comes from uncultured Enterovirga sp., assembly GCF_964242715.1. NCBI lineage: Bacteria > Pseudomonadati > Pseudomonadota > Alphaproteobacteria > Hyphomicrobiales > Methylobacteriaceae > Enterovirga > uncultured Enterovirga sp. The sequence goes on along the minus strand of NZ_CAXTAZ010000002.1, from coordinate 190,798 downwards.
GCGGCGAGGCTCGATTTCGACCAGGTGAGCTTTTCGGCCATAAGTGTGGGGTCCAGGCGGTGTCGCAAGCCGGGCGGGCGATCCCGATGCCGGTGCGAGAGAGTGTGTGCGCGGCACTTACCAGACGATCCCGCGCGGTGGAACGTGGCCGCCGCAATCGCGATGCGGCATGATCGGGTCGAGCCGGAAGCACGCCCTTGATCACGCCGCCAGACGAAACCGTTTCGACCCGCGTCTATTCCTTTTCGCACCTGCTCTCGGCGACGATCCCGGTCACCGTGGCGGCGATCTCGGGCTCGCTCGTGACGAGGCCCCGCATTCCGACGTGGTATGCGGGCCTCGCGAAGCCTGCCTTCACGCCGCCGAACGGCGTCTTCGCTCCCGTCTGGGCAATTCTGTTCGCCATGATGGCCTTCTCGGTCTGGCGGATCCTGACCCTGCCGCGCCACAGCCCGAACCGGTCGCAGGCGCTGGCCTGGTTCTTCATCCAGCTCGGTCTCAACGCCGCCTGGTCCTGGGCCTTCTTCGGCCTCAGAAGCCCCGCCGCCGGCGCCGGAACCGTCATCCTGTTGCTGGCGACGCTGCTGGCGACCATCAACCTGTTCTGGCGAACGGACCGGCTGGCCGGCGCGCTTCTCGTCCCCTACGCGTTCTGGGTCGGCTATGCGAGCTACCTGAACTTCGCGATCTGGCAGCTCAACTAACCGTTCGACGTGGTCCGGCCGGCGAGGGCGCGGGCAACGCCCGAGCGCAATTCGGCGAGGGAAAAGGGCTTCGTCAGCACGTCCACCACGATCGCCTCGAGATTCCGCGCCCGCTCGCGCTGCTCGGCATAGCCGGTCATCAGCATGATGGTCAGGTCCGGGTAGTCGCGCTTCGCCGCGAGCGCCAGCGCGATGCCGTCCATCATCGGCATCCTGATATCGGTCAGGAGCAGGTCGATCTCGCCGCCCATCTCGGCCAGCCGCTCGATCGCGTCGGACCCGTCGACGGCCAGCGTGACCACGTGCCCGTCCAGCTGGAGTCCGCGTTTCAGGAAGCCGCGGACGGCCTCCTCGTCGTCGACGAGCAGGATCTTCGCCATCAGGGCCGGCGATCGTCGAAGAGGTCGGGCTCCGACGTACCGTGCGCGACGACGCCGACGAAGGGGAGCTGTCGAAAGTTGTGGGCCACGTCCATGCCATAGCCGACAACGAACATGTCGGGACAGGAAAAGCCGACGAAATCCGCCTCGATGGTCACGGCTCGTTTCGATCTTTTCTCGAGCAGGACGGCCACGAAGACCCGCTTTGCCCCCCGCGCCACCAGCAGGTCCTTGGCGTAGGAGAGGGTCCGGCCCGATTCCAGGATGTCGTCGACGAGCAGGACGTCACGCCCGGCGACGTCGGTCTCGATGTCGCGCAGGATGGTGACGTTGCCGGTCGAGACCGTCCCGGTGCCGTAGCTCGACAGGTGAATGAATTCCACCTGGGGCGTGGCTTCCATGCGATGCAGTGCCCGGATCAGATCCGCGGCGAACATGAAGCTGCCCTTGAGGACGGCGACCACGAGCAGGTCCGGCGAGGTCGCCGACACGATCATGTGGGCGAGTTCCTCGTTTCGACGGGCGATCGCCGCCTCGTCGAACAGGACCCGCACCTTGTGTGAGGGATTCATGCCGGGACACTGGCAGAAGCTCAGCGCAACGCAACCTTGCTGAGTCCGCTCTCCCGGAAGGTCACGAGGATGCGCTTTCCGGCCGGCGGCGGCGAGGCGAGCCGGGCCCGGAACGGGATCTTGGCCGCCCCGGCCAGTTCACCGGCGCTGGGCTCGACCGCCCAGGCATAGAGCACCTCCCCGGCCTCGCCCTCGACGACGACCTCGATCGGCGGCACGGCCTTGTCGCGGCCGGCGACGTTCACGATCTCGCCCGTGACCACGAGCACGGGTGTCCCGCCCTCCTGGGTCAGGGTCGAGGCCACGCCGTCGAACCGGAGGCCCACGAGATTCACCGGAAGGCCGAGGGCGGAAAAGACGATGGCGGTACCGGGTAGTGCCGCCACGATGGCCGCCCGGGCGAGGATTGCCGCCGGCAATGCTGCGAGCAGCAGCAAGGCGAGCGCTGCGCCCCGCATCCAGGTCGAACGGATGGCCGGGCCCTTTCGGCCGGAGGAGCGGCGCCGGCCTGCGAGCTGTGAGCGGTGGGCGGGTTTCGCGGACCGCTTGCGCTGGGCGGTCGAGATCGTGGTGTCCGGTTCGATCACCAGCGCCATGCCGTCCGGGACGGCGATCTCGGTCGCGGGCGGCGGTGCGATGTCGGGCTCGGAGTCCTGCGCTCTTACGACCCGTATCTGCTCCTCCGGAGGAACGACGTCGGGCTCGGGAACGATGAACCAGCTTTCCCGGCAGGCCGCGCAGCGTACCTTGCGGCCGATCGGCCCGATTCGTTCAGGATCGAGCGTATATTCGCTGGCGCAGGACGGGCAGGAGATGAGCATCACGGGATCGCTTCGGCCGCTTGGCAAGGCCCCGCCTCATTCCTCTGCAAATGTGGTTAACATCCGGTGAACCTTGGGTTATCAGCCGCCGAGGGGCCCGTCGTCGAATTCGACGGCGTCGGTTTCCGCTATGGCCGCGGCCCCGAAATCCTGCAGGACCTTCGCTTCGCGCTCGATCCCGGCTCCTTTCATTTCCTGTCCGGACCCTCCGGCGCGGGAAAGACGACGTTGATCCGCCTCATGCTGCTCGCGGTCCGGCCGACGCGGGGCCTCATGCACCTGTTCGGCACGGAAGCCGGGAGCGCGTCGGGCCAGGCGCTCACCGAGATTCGGCGAAAAATGGGCGTGGTATTCCAGGATTTCCGACTGCTCGACCACCTCACCACCTACGAGAACGTGGCACTGCCGCTCGTCGTCCAGGGCTACGAGGAGGCGACCTTCCGGGGCGAGGTGCTGGAATTGCTGCAATGGGTCGGGCTCGGCGAACAGGCCGCAACCCTGCCGCCGACCCTGTCGGGCGGGGAGAAGCAGCGGGCCGCGATCGCCCGTGCCCTGATCGCGAAGCCGCAGTTGATCCTCGCCGATGAGCCGACCGGCAATGTCGACCCGCCGCTCGCCCGCCGGCTCCTGCACCTTTTCGTCGAGTTGAACCGCTTCGGCACCTCCGTCGTGATCGCGACGCACGACGTCGCGCTGATGGACCAGGTCGAGGATGCCCACCGCCTGATCCTGGCGGACGGCCGCATCTACGTGGATCCATGAGCGCCCAAGATCGTCGGGGCAGCCCGGGGGAGGGCGGCATTGTCCATCTCGCCCGCCGCATGCCGATCGTCCCGGCCGAGGGAGGCGCCGGCCGCTCTCTTACGGCCGTGATCGCGATCCTGGGCTTCCTCGCCGCGCTCGTCGCCGGCATGGCCGAGATCGGCGCGACCAGCGCCGCCTCCTGGCGCGCATCGCTCGCCCGGGAGGCCACGATCCAGATCCGGCCGCTCGGCGGACGCGACATCGAGGCCGACTTGGTCCGGGTCACCGACATCGCCCGGGAGGCGCCCGGGATCGTTGCGGTCCGGCCCGTCTCCAAGGCGGAGGGCGAGCGTCTCCTCGAGCCATGGCTCGGGATGGTGCTCGACTTCTCCGACCTGCCGGTCCCGCGCCTCATCGTGCTGTCGCTCGATCCTGACCGCCGGCCCGATCTTGCCGGCCTCGGCGCACGCCTCAAAGCCGCGGTCCCGACGGCGACGCTCGACACCCACGCGGTCTGGCTGGCGCGTCTGTCGCGGGTGGCCAATGTCGGAGTCGCCATGGCGGTGGCGCTCGTCGTGCTCGTCCTCGTCGCCACGGGAGGCGCCACCGCCTTCGCGACCCGCGGCACGCTTGCCGGACACCGCGACGTCGTCGAGGTGCTGCATTTCGTCGGAGCCGATGACGGCTTCATCGCCCGGCTCTTCGCAAGACGCTTCACCCGGCTCGGGCTCACCGGCGGCCTTGTCGGCGCCGCCGCCGCGGCGGCCCTTCTCACGGTCCTCGGGCGGCTCTCGGAGGCTGTCCGCGACAGCCCGGCCGGCGAGGAGATCCAGGCCCTGTTCGGAGCCGTGCCGATCGGCTGGCGAAGCTACGCCGCGATGGGCGTCGTCGCGTTCCTCGTCGGGGCGGTGGCGGGCCTCGTCGCCGCCTCTGCCGTGAAACGCTTTCTGAAGGCCGCCTATGGAGAGTGAGCAAGATCGACGCTTCGATCCCAGTGATTCGTGCTAAGGTCCTGACATGACGCCGATGTCGGGCGACACGCGGGGCAGACCGGAACGGCCCTCCGCATCTCAGGTCGTGATGCAGCGGGACGTGCCTTGGTGGCGCGGTCGCTTCGTCATGATCGTGCTCGCGCCCTTCGCTCTGGTCGGCGTCGCCTTCCTGGCGGGCTTCGCGTCCTTCCTCTTCTCGCTCGAACATGCCGAGCGCGCGCCCGCCACCTCGACGGACGGCATCGTGGTCCTCACCGGAGGCGCGCAGCGGATCGAGGATGCGATCGAGCTTCTGGCCAAGGGCTATGCCGGGCGCCTCCTCATCACCGGCGTCAACGAGCGCACGAGCCGGGAGACGATCAAGCGCCTGACCCCTGGCCAGCGCGAATTCGTGGAATGCTGCGTTGACCTCGATTACCGGGCCCAGAACACGGTCGGCAACGCGGCCGAGATCGCCCTCTGGGTTCGAAGCCGGGGCTTCACCTCGCTCATCGTCGTGACGTCGAACTACCATCTGCCACGCACGCTGGCGGAGCTCGACGAGGCCTTGCCCGAGATCCGCAAGATCCCCTACGCCGTCGTGGCGAGCGGACGCGGGCCCGACGGGTTCTGGTCGCTCGCGGCGCGCGCCAAGCTGCTCGTGTCGGAATACATCAAATACATCGCCGTCTCGGTCCGTTTGAGGGTCGCGGGCTGGCTCGGCCCTCACGGCCGCAACTCGCGCTCGACCGGCATCACGGAGCCGGCCGACGTCTGCGGGCCAGGCTGCCGGCTCGCCGCGACCGCCCCGTCGCCCTATCCCGAGGCCCGATGATCACGTTCCGGTCGCATCTGTTCAACGTCGTCTTCTACCTGAATCTCGCAATCTGGCTCGCCTTCGCCTCGGTGACCTTCCTGCTGCCCCGCATGGCCATCATCCGGGTGGCCCAGGCCTGGGGGCGTTCGAATTTGTGGCTCCTGTGGGTCATCGTCGGCACGCGGATCGAATTCCGCGGCCGCGAGCGCATCCCGCGGGGCGGCCTCCTGATGGCCGCGAAGCACCAATCCTTCCTGGAGACCTTCGTCCTCATCGGCTGCGTCGACGATCCCGCGATCATCCTGAAGCGCGAGCTGCAATGGATCCCGGTCTTCGGCTGGCTGACGATCAAGGCCGGCATGATTCCGGTCCATCGCGGCGGGCCGAACGCGCTCGCGGCCATGAACCAGAGGGCCGCAGCCGAGGCCGCCGGCGGGCGACAGATCATCATCTTCCCGGAAGGAACGCGTCGCCCCCCGGGCGCGACGCCCGGCTACCGCTCCGGCGTCGCCCATCTCTACCGAAGCCTCGAGGTCCCCTGCCTGCCGGTGGCGCTGAATTCCGGCATCTTCTGGCCCCGCCGCCACTACATCCGGCGGCCTGGGATCGTCACGATCGAGTTTCTCGACCCGATCCCGGCCGGGCTCGAGCGCGACGAGTTCATGCGGCGCCTGCAGCACGCGATCGAGACCGCGTCCGACCGCCTTCTTGCCGAGGCCGAGCGGATATCGGCGACGCCCGACGTCGCTCTCGTGAGACAGGCGGATTGACGAAACAGCGACTCGGCCTCATAAAGAACAAATGGCGAACAGACGCACATTGTCCTGGGCTACCTCCATGCGGGACCTTCGTGGGGAGCGCCTGCCGCGGGCGGGCATTCGCGAGGAGCGGCTTCGAGCGACCGGCGGGTTGCGCCGAGCGGGCGCGATGACCTCGTGGCGCGGCCTCTCGGGTCGGCGCTACGTGGTGGGCGTCCACGCGATCGATCCGGCCGTGCTCGAGGACGTGACCGATGCGGTCGTCATCGCGGTCGAGCGCAGCGGGGACGGCACGGCGCGCGTCGTCGACGTCGCCGCCCCGTGCGCGGCCACGAGCCGGCGCTCGCGGATGCGGTGGCTCGCCCTCATGCGGACGCGCGGCGCGACCGAGATGCATGTCCACCTGCTGGCCGAAGACGAGGCCGAGCGTGCCGCCGTCATGCGCGACCTGGCCGGCGGGACCGGTCAGCTCGGCTGACCGGCTTCACGACAATCGCTGCGCCAGTCCGGCCAGGATCGGGTCGCTGACGCCGAGTTCCATCAGCTGCCCGTGGGTCGATCGCACGTAGTCCGGGTTCGCGCCGGAGATCCCGACACCCTGCCTGACGAGGCGGACGAGGTCCTCCACCGGGAGCCGCCCGGCATATTGCGGGTGGGTGCGATCCGCCACATAGGTCAAGGCACGCACGTCGCGGCCGTCGTCGAGCCGGATGCGCACGTGGCGTTCGAGATAGACCGAGGTCGCCTGCTCGCGCTCGCGCAGATAGGCGACCGTCGCATCCCTCTGGTCAGCCTCGCACCGGAAGGCGAGGCCTCGGCATTGGCCGCCGCGATCGAGGCCGAGCACGAGCCCCGGCATGTCCGGCGTTCCGCGATGGACATGCGAGAAGATGCAGAGCGAGCGGTGGTAGCCGTGGAGGCGGGCCCGATGGCGTTCGGCATAGCCGAAGCCCGGCCGCCACATCAGGGAGCCGTAGCCGAAGACCCAAAGATCGCCGCACTCCGCCTGCATCGCGACCGTCGAGCCTCTCGTCATGCCGGGCTCGGGGCGCTAGCAGCAACACCATGCGAACTCAACAGGACCACGACGGGCCGGCCGACACACCGCCCCGCCGCCGCCGCCGGCTCGGACTCTACCTGCCGTTCCTGATCCTCGCGCTGCTGGCCGTGGGCTGGAGCGTCGTCTGGTTCGTGATCCGCGACCGCACGCGGGCGGGGCTGGACGAGTGGATCGCCGCCGAGGCCGTCTCCGGACGGCGCTGGAGTTGCGCCGACCGGTCCTTCAGTGGCTATCCCTTCCGGATCGAGATCGGCTGCTCCGACTTCACGGTCGACCGGCCGGACGTCCATGCCTCGATCGGCCGTCTCCTCGTCGTGAGCCAGCTCTACCAGCCCCGCCACATCATCGCGGAGGCCTCGGGCCCGCTCCGGGTCGCGGCCGGCTCGACCCGGGTGGAAGGGGATTGGCGGCTCCTCCAGGCGAGCGTGATCCTTCGGGAGGGCGGCTTCGACCGGATCTCGCTCGTGGTGGACGCGCCGACGGCGTCGATCATCAACCCGGGCGCGACCACCCTCGACGTGGCATCGCGCCGTTTCGAGGGTCACCTGCGTCCTGACCCGGCGGTCCCGACGACGTTCGACCTCGCGCTCCGGAGCGACGGCGCCGTCATCCCGGGCCTCGAAATCCTGGTCGGCGGGCAGGAGCCGGCGGATCTGCAGATCGGAATCGGGGTCACCGAATCGGACGACCTTCCGGCGCGCCCCCTCTGGGGCGAACTCGAACGGTGGCGCCTGGCCAACGGGCGCGTCGAGCTCCGCAGCCTCTCGATGACCAAGGGTCCGCGCCGAGCCCAGGCGACGGGCAGCTTCGGAATCGACTCAGAGCATCGCCCTCAGGGTCAGCTGCAGATGTCCGCGATCGGCCTCGGCGGCCTGCTCGGCCGTGTCGCGGGCGGCTCCGGCATCGGCGGCGCGCTCCTCGGAGCGTTGCTCGGAACGCCCGAGCCTGACGCCGCGCCGGCCGGGACCGGAGCGGCGCCCGGGCTCAAGCGCCTGCCGCCGCTTCGACTGGACGGAGGTCGCCTGTATGTCGGGCCGCTTCCGATCCCGGGGATCCGGATCCCGCCTCTTTACTGACCGGCATCCCGTCGGCTGCGAGCAGCCGGTCGACGACCCGGGCGAGCAGGGCCTGCCCGGCATCGCCGCGCGCGCTGAGGATCGATTCCGGGTGGAACTGGACGGCCGCGACCGGCAGGTCGATATGCTCGACCGCCATCACGACCCCGTCATCGGTGCGGGCGACCACCCGAAGGCAATCGGGCAACGTGGTCGTCCTCGCATGGAGCGAGTGGTAGCGCCCGACGACGAGGCGGTCGGGCGTGCCGGCGAATAAGCGGCTGCCGCCGAAATCGATCTCCGAAGACTTGCCGTGAACCGGCACCGCGAGTTGGTCGAGCGCGCCGCCGAAATGCTCGACCAGGCCCTGGAGCCCGAGGCAGACGCCGAAGACCGGAACGCCAGCCGTCACGGCCTGGCCGATGATGTCGCCCATGCCGAAATCCTTCGGCCGGCCCGGCCCGGGCGACAGCACGACGAGGTCGGGCCGCGACCGAGCCAGTTCCGCCCCCGCCTCGGAATGGCGGAAGGTCGATACGGTCGCGCCGGTCTGGCGCAGGTAGTCGGCGAGGTTATGGACGAAGGAATCCTCAAAATCGACGAGGAGGACCCGCCGGCCCGAGGCCGCGCTCTCGGACGACGCGCTCTCGCGCGCCAGCTTGAGGCCACCCCGTCCCGCGATGCTGGCCAGCATCGCGGATGCCTTCAGCGCGCATTCCTGGTCTTCGGCCTCGGGATCGCTGTCGTAGAGGAGCGTCGCGCCGGCCCGAACCTCCGCGACCCCGTCCTTCAACCGCGCCGTCCGGATGGTGATGCCCGTATCGAGGCTGCCGTCGAACCCGACGCGGCCGATGGCGCCCGCATACCAGCGCCGGGCCGATCGCTCGTGCCGCTCGATGAAATCCATCGCCCAGCGTTTCGGCGCGCCCGTCACGGTGACGGCCCAGGCGTGGGACAGGAAGGCGTCGAGCGCGTCCATCTCCGGGCGGAGTAGCCCCTCGACATGGTCCACCGTGTGGAAGAGCCGGGAATAGGTTTCGATCTGCCGGCGCGCCAGGACCTTGACCGAGCCCGCCTCGCAGATGCGGGCCTTGTCGTTCCGGTCCACATCCGTGCACATCGTGAGCTCGGCCTCGTCCTTGGCCGAGGCGAGCAGGGTCCGGATCTGCTCGGCATCCTCGAAAGCGTCGCGCCCGCGAGCGATCGTGCCCGAGATCGGGCAGGTCTCGACCCGGGAGCCGCGCACCCGGACATACATCTCGGGCGACGCCGCGACCAGGAACTCGCCCTCGCCGAGATTCATCAGCGCGCCGTAGGGGGAAGGGTTCGCGGCCGTGAGCCGCCGGAAGACCTGCGAGGGCAGGTCGGGGCAGGGCGCCCGGAAGGTCTGGCCCGGCACGACCTCGAACAGGTCGCCCCGCGCAAAACTCTCCTTCGCCTTGCGGACGGTCTCGACGTAATCGCCCGGCGCGTGATCGCTGCCCGTCAGGGTCGAGGAGCTGGCGGACTGATACGGCGCGTCGGCCGTCTCGCGCGCGAGCCCGACGGTCGAGATGCCGGCCAGGCCGAATTCATAGGAACGCCGCTCCGCGGTACGGCGGGCGTGATCGACGAGGATCAGCTCGTCGGGCAGGTACAGGACGAGGTCGCGCGCGTCGGCCGGCCTCTCGATCCGGCGCTCGACCGGCTCGAAATGGAAGGCGATGTCATAGGCAAAGGCGCCGTAGAGCCCGAGCTGGTCGTCCTCGCGGCTGCCGAACAGGTCGCGCAACCTCCGCACCAGCGACAGGATCGAGGGCTGACGGCTGCGGTCCTCCTCCCGGACGGACCCCGACGGGGCTTTGACACGGCCTCGCACGACGTCGTGGCCGGCCACGAGCACGATCTCCTCGGCCGCGCCGAGCGCGTCGGCGATCGCGGGCAGCAGCACGCGTCCCCTGTCGTTCAGCGCCTCGATCGAGAAGACTCTCTCGCGGGCGGTGACGGCCAAGGCGGGATCGGCAAAACCCATGTCCCAGCGCGTGTAGCGCCCAGGCGCCTCCATGCCGGACGAGAACAGAACGCCGCGTCTGCGATCTAGCCGTTCGATCAGCTCGTCGCAGGCATTGCCGTAGGGCAGGGCGGTCCGGGTGACCGTGACGGCGATCCCGCCGGTCGTCCTGTAGGCTTGTGTCGTGTCCGACATGATCTCTCCTCGAGCAGGTGCCCGTCGTCAGGAGATCGGCCGTGGGAAAAGCGCGAGGGTCATGGCCGCCTCCTGGTCGGGGCAGCCAAACGGAATGTCCGGCAGGCCCCTATTCGGGGCGCCACCACATGGAATCGAAACGGATCGCCTTGCGCATGGATGGAACTTTGCATCGTGCCAAGCGCGGGTCAAGCCGGGGCTGCAAGGCCTGTCAGCTCAGGCGTTCGAGCATCCAGCGGTCCACGAACCGGTCGACCTTTCTGGCGATGGCGGTAGGCAGTCGATTGAACGCGTGCGGGCTTTCCGGGACGACGAGGAGCGATGAGTTCCCGTTCGCGGCCCGCCACCTCGCTTCCATCCTCTGGTTGTCCTCCAGCAGCATGTCCTTGTCACCGACGAGGAAGAGAGCCGGCGGCAATGAACTCAGGTCACCGTAGACCGGAGAGATGGAGGGTGCATGCCGTTCCTCGTCGGTCATGTGCGGGGTGAGTTTCCGCAAGGTCGACCGCACCGTCGGGCCGTGAAGCAGCAGATTATCCGAACCCGCCGCGCGCACCATCCCGGTCCCCGAGAAGTCGTAGAGGCCGAAATACAGCACCAATCCCTTGATGACGTCCGACAGCCTGCCGGCATCGCGGAGCCGGAGGATCATCAAGGCGGCCAGGTGCGCCCCGGCCGACGATCCCTTGACGATGATCTCTCTCGTGCCGAACTCGGTTTCGGCATGCTCGATCAGCCACAGAGCAGCCGTCTCGCAATCGTCGACCGAGGTGCTGATCGGGTTCGTCAGAGCCAACCGATAGTCGATGCTAACCACGGCGAGCGAGTTCCTTTGGGCAAACGCGCCATTCTCGCCGTCGGACATGCGTGCGTTGCCGATCGTCCAGCCCCCGCCATGCAGGTCGAGGATGACGCCTCGGGCCGATGTCCGCGGCGTGAAGATGCGAACTTTGACCTTTCGTCCGGATGCCTCAATCGTTCGGAGGGACTTTCGTGCGGTGGACCGATTGCCTCTCGCAAGCGGATAAAGCTGGCCGATCCAGAGCATGATGCTGAGGACGACGCGTCCGACCACGGTCTGCATGCGAAAGCGTGGCAGCAGGTTCAGCTTCGCATTGAGCTTCCGGGCTGCCTTGCGATCATCCGGCGTGAAGTCCGGTCCCGTCACCCGGGCCGGTGCCCCGATGCGGTCCAGGGCGGGCCGACATTGATCGTCTGCCTCCGGAGCGAGAGGGTGCGGGGCCTCATGGCGGGGCGTCCCGACGACGTCCGAAATCGGGCTCCGCTGCGTCCTGGCCCTCGGCTACGATGCCGCGCCGGATGGCGCGCGTGCGGGTGAAGAGGTCGAACAGGGCGTCGCCGTCGCCCCAGCGGATGGCGCGGGCGAGGATCGCGATGTCCTCGTTCAGACGCCCGAGCATTTCGAGGACGGCGCCGCGGTTGTGGAGGAAGACGTCGCGCCACATGGTCGGGTCGGAGGCGGCGATACGGGTGAAATCGCGAAAACCGCCGGCCGAGAACTTGATCACCTCGCCCTGCGTCACCGTCTCGAGATCGGCCGCCGTGCCGACGATGTTGTAGGCAATCAGATGCGGCACGTGGCTCGTGATCGCGAGGACGAGGTCGTGATGCTCGGCCGTCATCCGTTCGACCTCCGCCCCCATCGCGGTCCAGACGGCCTCGACGGTCGCGATCGCGGCCGCATCCGTCCCGTCGGGCGGGGTCAGGATGCACCAGCGCTGCCGGAAGAGCGTCGTGAAGCCGGCATCCGGACCGGAATATTCGGTGCCGGCCACCGGATGCGCCGGGACGAGATGCACCCCGGCCGGGAGGTGTGGGGTCACCTGGGCGATGACCGAGCCCTTGACCGAGCCCGTATCCGACAGGATCGCGCCCAGTTTCAGATGCGGGCCGATCTCGCGCGCCACGCTCTCGAAGGCGCCGACCGGGATGCAGAGGATGACGAGATCCGCATCGGCGACGCCGTCGGTCAGGCTGGTCGTGGCAATGTCGCCAAGGGCGAGGGCGCGCGCTCGCTCGACGACATTCGGGTCCTGGTCGACGCAGACGATGGTCCTGGCGAGCCTGCGCTCCAGCGCCGCCCGGGCGATCGACGAGCCGATCAGCCCGATCCCGACGATCGCCAGGCGGCCGACGATCGGCTCGGGCAGGGGCGGACCGAGGGCGGAGGTCTTGCCGCTCGGCGGCGGATCAGCTTCGGGCATGGGCCGCGATCCGCTCATGCCGGCAAAGGCAGGCATCCAGCCTCCGTCTGGACCCCGGCTTTCGCCGGGGTGAGCGGAGGTCAGCCACGGGCGGGGCTCTTCCCCAAGAACTCGGCAAGCGCGGCGAGGACGAGCTCGTTCGCTTCGGCCGTGCCGATCGTCATCCGGAGCGCGTCCGGCAGCCCGTAGGCCCGGACGGCCCGGAGCACGAGGCCGCGGCGAGACAGGAACTCGTCCGCCTCCGCGGCGGTGCGGCCCGGCTCGCGCGGAAAATGGATCAGGACGAAGTTGCCGACGCTCGGCGTCACCCGGAGGCCGAGGGCCTCGATGCCCTGCGTCAGCCGCGGTAGCCACTCGTCGTTATGCGCGAGCGAGGCCGCGACATGGGCATCGTCCGCGATCGCCGCAGCGCCGGCCGCGATGGCCGGGGCGTTCACGTTGAAGGGACCGCGGATGCGGTTCAGGGCGTCGACGATCGGCTCCGGCCCGACCATCCAGCCGAGCCGAAGCGCGGCGAGCCCGTGGATCTTGGAGAAGGTCCGGACCATGACGACGTTGTCGGTCGTCAGCGCGAGTTCGAGGCCGGAGGCGTAGTCGTTCCGGCGGACGTATTCCGAATAGGCGGCGTCGAGGACGAGCAGCACGTGCGGCGGCAAGGCCGCGTGGAGCCGCTTCACCTCGTCGAACGGAATGTAGGTTCCGGTCGGGTTGTTGGGGTTTGCGAGGAACACGATCTTCGTGCGCTCGCTCACCTTGGCCAGGAAGGCGTCGACGCTGGCCGTGAGATTCGTCTCTTCCGCCTCGACCGGCACGCCGCCCGCCGCCATGACGTAGATCTTGTAGACCAGGAATCCGTGCTGGCTGTAGAGGCCCTCGTCGCCCGCGCCCAGGAAGGCGTTCGTGATGAGCGCCAACAATTCGTCCGAGCCGGTGCCGCAAACGATGCGGGCCGGATCGATCCCGTTCTTGCGGCCGATCGCGTCCCGAAGGGCCGTCGCGCCGCCATCGGGGTAGGTGGCCAGCGTCTCGGCCGCCTCGCGAAAGGCCGCGATCGCCTTCGGGCTCGGCCCGAGCGGGGTCTCGTTCGCCGACAGCTTGTGGACCTTCTCCACGCCCTCGACATGGTCGCGGCCCGGAACATAGGCGGCGATCTCGAGGATGCCCGGAAGCGGGATCGGCCCGGGTCGGGTCGCGGCGGCGGCGGAAGCGGACATCATCATCTTCGAGCGGGGAGGGGCGGCGCCGCTCTAGCGCAACGCGGGCGGGATCGCACGCGAAAAGGCAAGTGCTGGCCGTTGCCCTCCTTCGCTTGACCCCTTCTCCGCCCCATGCGACGCGCGCCGCTTCCGGCAAGGTCATCGCTGCCGGGCGGGAGGCTTTGCTTGCTCTTCGCCGCGTCGTCCGGCGCCCTGCCTCCGCGCACTCTCCCCATCGCGGTCGGTGCGCTCACCGTGACGCAGGTGGTCGGCTGGGGGACGACGTTTCACATCCCGGCCGTCCTCTCCTCGCGACTCTCCGCCGGCACGGGCCTGTCGAAGGAAATCGTCTTCGGCGGCATCACCCTCATGTTGCTGGTCGCGGCGGCGCTTTCGCCGGCGGTCGGCCGGGTCCTGGACCGCGACGGTTGCCGGCGCTGGATGGTGGCCGGGTCGGCCCTCGTGGCGCTCGGCCTCGTGACGCTCGCTCTCGCCGAGGGCCCCGTCGTCTTCGGGGCGGCCTGGGTGATTTTCGGGGCGGCCATGCCGCTGGCCCTGAACCAGGCGTCCTCGACGGCCCTCGTGCAGATCTCGCCGGGGCGCGCGCGGCGCGCGATCGCGCTCCTGCTTCTCCTCACCGGCCTGTCCTCGACGATCGCGTGGCCGTTCCTGATCTGGCTGGACGGCCTGGTCGGGTGGCGGCACACGCTCCTGATCCTCGCGGCCGTGAATGTCCTCGTCTGCGCACCCCTGCACCTCGCCTGCCTCCCGTCCGGCCGCGTGCTCGTCGAGCCGGCGCTACCCCCGTCCCGGCCGTCCGACCAGGATCCGACGGACCGCCGGCCCATCCCGGGAGCCTACGGACTTGCGGCCGTCGCCTTCTCGCTCGGCGGCATGCTGACCTGGGGTCTGCCGCTCCACATGATCGGGATCCTCCAGGGATTCGGACATAGCGAGACGACGGCGGTGTCGATCGGTGCTCTCGTCGGCCCGGGCCAGGTGCTGGCGCGGGCCTTCGAGATGCTGGGCGGGGAGCGCTACGGCATCCTGGCCATCGGCGTCGGCTCGGGCGTCTTGATGATCCTGGCCCTCGGTGCGCTCCTTCTCTGGGGAGCCTTGCCGGTCGGCGCCGTCATCTTCTCGATCGGCTACGGCCTCTCGGGCGGGCTGATGTCGATCGTCAGGGCGGTCGCTCCCCTCCGACTTTTCGGCGCGGCAACCTATGCGACGATGATCGGCCGCCTGGGCGTCTGGCAGAATGCGGCCTTCGCGGCCGCGCCGCTCGGCTTCGCCCTCGTCCTCGAGCGGTTCGGATCGGCCGTGCTCGTCTGGATGGCTCTTGCCGTGGGGCTCGCCTGCCTCGTCGCCCTCGCCATGCTGGCCAGGCGAGCGGCCGCCGTTCAGGCCGGCTGAGCCGCCTCGCCGAACACGACCGGGTCGGGATGGCTTCCGACCGGCACCAGCCGGACGGAGCCGAGGCGGCTCTCGATCGCGGCCGGGTCGAGGTCACACGGAGCGGCAATCAGGACCCGGCCGTCGGCGGTCGCGACCGACCTGGCCCCTGCTGCCGTCAGCACGCCCTCCGAGACGCCGTCGGCGCTGGCGCCGTAGAGGCGCGTCGCGCCAAGGCCTTCGCTGGAGGGCACCTTCGAGACGACCAGGATCGGCGTCCCGGCCGGGTGGCCGGGACGGTCGGTGAAGGGGAGCCGCGCGATCACCTTCGGCCCGTTCGGGTCCTCCAACGCGCGCCACCATGCGCCCTGTGCGGAGCCCGGGGCCACGAGCCCTAGATCGCCGCGGGACCGGGCCACGGCCAG
Organism: uncultured Enterovirga sp.; assembly: GCF_964242715.1. NCBI lineage: Bacteria > Pseudomonadati > Pseudomonadota > Alphaproteobacteria > Hyphomicrobiales > Methylobacteriaceae > Enterovirga > uncultured Enterovirga sp. The sequence goes on along the minus strand of NZ_CAXTAZ010000002.1, from coordinate 175,493 downwards.
GATCACCGAAGCCGCTTCCGGATGAGTCACGAGCGGCGTCGTGAAGCCGAAATGGAAGCGCGCGGAATCCCGCATCGCGGCGTCGCCGGCTCCGATGTCGGCATGGACGCCATAGGGCGCCTGGACATACGTGAAGGTGGAGATGATGACGCGCCAGATGCTTTCCGGCGCATCGAAGGGGAGGAGGCCGCGATGGCGGCCGGCCAGCACGCGCATCATCGCGGCTTCGCGCTCGGGCCGGAAGGCGGAGCCGGACGCCACGGTACCCTTCGTCGCGATGAGGCGGTCGATGATCTCGCCGCGCTCCATCAGGAGCCGGTGCATGGCCTCGTCGATGCGGTCGATCTCGCTCCGCAGCGCAGCCAGCGCCGTCTCGGGTCCGTCACCGGCCATCCTGCCTCCCGCCGGGTCCATCGCCCCGCTTCTACGGCCCGCTTTATGGGCCGGGACCCGGCCTGCCAACCCGAGGCCGCGAAGGCGAGCCTTCGTTGACTTGGCGGGAGCGATGACCGCATGAAATCGCGCCATGAACGAGCATAGTTTCAGGGGGGCGGCGCCGACGCATCGGTCGGAGGCGGACGACCCGACGAGCCTCCTCCAGCGTTTCGGCTCGGACGAGCCTCTCTCGCTCGACGCCGGCGCCTCGCTCGGCCCCTGGCAGATCGCCTACCAGACCTATGGCGAACTGAACGCGGCACGCTCGAACGCGATCCTGATCTGCCACGCGCTGACCGGCGACCAGCACGCGGCCAACATCCATCCGGTCACTGGAAAGCGGGGCTGGTGGGAGACGATGGTCGGCCCGGGCCGGCCGATCGACACCGACCGCTTCTTCGTCATCTGCGCGAATGTCGTCGGCGGCTGCATGGGCACGACCGGCCCGGCCTCCTGCCACCCGGACACGAAGAAGGCCTGGGCGCTCGATTTCCCGCTCGTGACCATCCGGGACACGGTGCGGGCGCAAAGCATGCTGATCGACCGGCTCGGCATTCCGAGCCTCTTTTGCGTCGCCGGCGGATCCATGGGCGGCATGCAGGTGCTGCAATGGGCGGCGAGCTACCCGGACCGGGTCTTCGCCGCCCTTCCACTGGCGACGGGCGCCCGGCATTCGGCGCAGAACATCGCCTTCCACGAGGTCGGCCGGCAGGCCATCATGGCCGACCCCGATTGGCGCCGCGGGCGTTATCTCGACGAGGGTGTCCGGCCCCGCAAGGGTCTCGCGGTCGCCCGAATGGGCGCGCATATCACCTACCTGTCCGAGGCGGCCCTGCACCGGAAGTTCGGCCGCACCCTGCAGGACCGCGACGCCCCGACCTTCACCTTTGACGCCGACTTCCAGATCGAGAGCTACCTGCGCTACCAGGGCATCTCCTTCGTCGAGCGGTTCGACCCGAACTCGTATCTCTACGTCACGCGGGCAATGGACTATTTCGACCTCGCGGCGGATTACGGCGGCACGCTGGCGAATGCCTTCCGGGCCTCGCCCACGCGCTTTTGCGTCATCTCCTTCTCGTCGGACTGGCTGTTCCCGACCCGGGATTCGCGGGCCATCGTGCACGCCCTGAATGCGGGCGGCGCCCAGGTCGGCTTCGTCGAGATCGAGAGCGACAAGGGTCACGACGCCTTCCTGCTCGAAGAGCCGGAGATGTTCGCCGCCGCGCGCGGCTTCCTCGACGCGGCCGCCTCCGCGCGGGGGATCGCGTGAGCGCGGGCCTCCTCGTCGCCCGGGCGGGCGGGGAGGCGCTGCCGCCGCCCCGCAAGGACCACCTTCTCGTCGCCCGGATGGTCGATCCGAATACGCGCGTGCTCGATGTCGGTTGCGGCGACGGCATGCTGCTGGCGCTGCTGCGCGAGCGCCGGGCTGTCGACGGGCGCGGAATCGAGCTGTCGCGCGAAGGCGTGAGCCACGGCCTCGCGCGCGGCCTCGCCGTCATCCAGGGAGATGCCGATACCGACCTCGCCGACTACCCGGACGATTCCTTCGACTACGTCATCCTGTCGCAAACCCTGCAGGCGACCCGGCATCCGCGCGTCGTGCTCGAGCACATGCTCCGCATCGGCCGCCGGGCCATCGTGTCATTCCCGAATTTCGGCCATTGGCGGGTGCGCTACGAGCTCGGCGTGCGCGGCCGGATGCCGATGACCGACAACCTGCCGCATACCTGGTACGACACGCCGAACATCCATTTCTGCACGATCCGCGACTTCGTCCGCCTCTGCGGCGACGTCGGCGCGAAGATCCAGCAGGCCCACGCCCTCGACGCGAACGGCCAGCCGGTGCGGGTGAACCTCCCCTGGTGGGTCTGGAACCTGTTCGGCCAGCAGGGGGTGTTCCTGCTGAGCCGAAGGTGATGCCCTATCGGGTCAGGCGAAGCTGGCCGATACCCTGGGCGATCTTCTGGAAGGCCGAGATCAGGGACTTCGAGTCGCTGGCCACGAATGCGTAATCGCTGGCTGTCGCGCAGCTCGACAGCAGGTTGAGACCCTGCGCGTCGATCGGGTCGTCCTTCGTGCTGAACCCGACCGTGTAGACGATGACCTTCTTCGCCTTGGCATTCGTGCAGGCCTCGAGCAGGAGTTCGTCGATGACGGCACGTCCGTCGGCATTCGTCGTGAGATTGGTCCGGCCCGTCCTGAAACGGGAGTTCGTGGTCGCCGCATCCGTCCCGTCGGCATTTCGGAAGTAGCCGTAGGCCGAGTAGTTCGACTTGCCGATGACGTCGTCGTTGGCGAGCCATTGATTGGCGCCGTCCGTCATCAGGACGACGACCTTGTTGTAGCTCGTGGTGTCGTAGGCGACGGGCGGGCTCGACTGGCTGCTGAAGACGTTGGTGGGCGAGATGGTCCGCCAGCCCCACATGAAGCCCTCGTGCACGTTCGTGCTGCCTTCGGGCTGCAAAGCCGTGATCTCGGTCTTCAGCGTCGACTGGCTGGTGCCGAGAAGCGAGAGCGGACGGGAGGTGCAGCCCCAGTTCGGACCCGGCATGCTGGTCCTGGCGTTGTCGCGGGCATTGTATTTGCAGGCCTGGGTGAAGCGCTTGCTTTGCGAGGAATCGTCGCTCCGGCACGAGCCCGTCCCGAAATCCGATCCGTCGTCGATATAGGAATTCGAGTTCGTGACATCCTGATAATAATAGGTGTCGCCGCGAGATCGGTACGAGGCCCGGCTACTGACCTCGTCCGGCGCAAACATCGGCAAGATCAGCGATTTCGGTGTTCCCTTCGAGACCGCGTCATCCTTGACGTTGTAGGGATATGGCGGGGACTCGACGCAGCCCTCCCAGGCCCAACTCGATCTCGTGTTCTTGAGCTTGTCGAAGATCGAGACCCGGCTCGTGAAGCTCGCGGCGCCAGGGTTCGTCACGTATTGCCAATGCACCGGAGACAGGCCCGTCGTGTCGAGCCAGGGCGCGGTGCGGGAGGCCGTCGGGATCGCGACGGATGCCGCGAAGGGAACGAGCGACATGCGGACATGGCCCGGAAGGGCGCCGGTCGTGAACATGTAGTCCACGAAGTCCTTGGCCGCCGTCTTGGCGGCTTCCATCTTCGTCTGGGTCCCGCCGGAGGAACTCATCGACCCTGTCGTATCCAGCACGAGCGCGATCTCGAAATACTGTTCGCTCGCCGAACAACTCGCGGTGGCATCCACCACGACTGTGTTCTGGTTCATGATCTTCATGAAGGCGGTAGCGGACGAGGACGTCGTCGTCAGGACGACGCTGCGCGGGGAGTTCGTGACCTGCAGGTCCTTGATCGTGATCGTTCCGCCGCCGACATAGCTCTGGACACTGTCCTTGGCCATCGTCCGCAACTGATCGCTCGTCAGCGTCGAGGACGCCTTGCAGAGCAGGAGCGTGGTCGCGTCGGTTCCGGTCTGAAGGCTGCTGTGCAGGTCGCTGGCGCGTGAATAATCGAGCGCCGCGCCTGCCGCGAGAACGAGCGGGGTGATGGCCAGCCCGAAGATGATCCCGACATTCCCGCCGCGGGACTTCAGAAACCCGGAGAGGATGCGGCGGAGTTCGGACATGCGTAGGCCTGTTGAACGAGACATCGGACGACTCCGCGACCGAGAACCGGGGCTAGAGCACTCGATTTTCGGGTAGATGAACGACGTCTATGCGTTTCATCCTAAATTCGCGTTTTCCGGATCGCTCGAATTTGAGGCGTTCTGCGAGGCGTCTAAGTCTGGCCGGGGTCCGACATGGGATGGAGATCGCGGACCATGCCCTTCAGCCGCTCGTCCAGGACATGGGTGTAGATCTGGGTCGTGGCGATATCGGCGTGCCCGAGAAGTTCCTGGACGACGCGGAGGTCGGCACCGTTCTGGAGAAGGTGACTTGCAAAGGCATGCCGAAGCACGTGCGGGCTGACCCGGTCGCCACGCAGGCCGGCAGCTCCGGCCAGCGCCTTGAGATCGCGAGCGAAAGCCTGCCGGGTGAGATGGCCGCTCTCGGATTCCGCCGGGAACAGCCACGGGCCCGGCACCGCTTCGGAGAGGTCGAGCCAGCGCCGTGCGACCTCTCGCGCGGTCTCCGTCAGCGGCACCAGCCGCTCCTTGCGGCCCTTGCCTCGGACGATGATGAACCGCTCGCGCGCCCGAGCCGCGGCTCTCGGCAGGCTGATGAGTTCGGAGACGCGCAGGCCCGTCGCGTAGAGGAGCTCGACGAGACAGAGCATGCGGACGGCCCTCAGCGTCGCGCCCGGTGCCGCGTCGGGCTGGTCGGCCGCCCCCCGGGCCGTCGCGATCAGCCGGTCCACATCGGCGGTCGACAGCACCTTCGGTAGGCCGCGTGGCTGTTTCGGTCCGCCGGTCGAGGCGGTCGGGTCTTTGGCCACGTGGCCTTCGGCGTAGAGGAATTTGTGGAACTGGCGGATGGCCGATAGCCGGCGGGCCGCAGAGGCCGGGCCTAGTCCGCGAGCCCCGAGGCCGGCGAGATAGGCCCGCACGGAGGCCGGCTCGACCTCGGCCGCGGTCTCGCCCGTGCCCGCCAGGTGTCCGAGATAGTCCGTGAGGTCGCGCGTATAAGCCTCGATCGTGTTCCGGGCCGCGCCCCGCTCGGCCGCCAGCATGTCGAGGAAGAGGTCGGCCAGGCGCGCGTCGGACGGTGAAGGCATCGTGGCTCCGCTACGGCTGTGGTCGACCCACGCGACATGGTACAGGGCGGCTGATGGACAAAGTCCTGCCCAGCGACCGAATGGAAGCCGAGCCCGCCGGCGCTGGGCTCGAGCTCCCGCTGACGTCCGTCGCGAGCCGGCTCTCGGACCGGTCCGTCGTCCTGGTCGGATTGATGGGGGCCGGGAAGAGCACGATCGGCCGGCGTCTGGCTTCGCGGCTGGGGCTGTCCTTCCACGACGCCGATGTGGAGATCGAGACCGCGGCCGGCATGCCCATCTCCGACATCTTCACGATCTACGGAGAGCCCGCCTTCCGGGACGGTGAGCGCCGGGTCATCGGTCGCCTGCTCGACGGTCCACGCGTCGTTCTGGCGACGGGAGGCGGGGCCTATATGGATTCCGAGACCCGCGACCGCATCGCGGCCCGGGCCATCTCCGTCTGGCTTCGGGCGGATCACGAGACGCTGATGCGCCGGGTCCGCAAGCGGTCCCACCGTCCGCTCCTAAGGACGGCGGATCCCGAGGGAACGATGCGGCGGCTGATCGACGAGCGTTATCCGGTCTACGCGCTGGCGGACATCACGGTGGAATCGCGCGACACCTCGCACGAGCGAATCGTGCAGGACGTCATCGCCGCCCTGTCGGCCCACCTGGCCCCCGGGCCGACACCCTTGTGACCGCGCCCATGCCGCAACCCGAGATCGTCCACGTCGCGCTGGGCGACCGCGCCTATGACATCCTGATCGGCCGGCACGTGCTCGACGCGGCGGGTGCTCGCCTGGGCGCCCTCGGGGCTCGGGCCGCGGCCCTCGTCACAGACGAGACCGTGTCGGGGCTCCATGCCGACGCCGTCGCTTCGCGCCTCGAGCGAGCCGGCCTCCGCGGCGTTCGCGTCACGGTGCCGCCCGGCGAGGGCTCGAAGGCCATGCCGCAGCTCGAGCGCGTGCTGAATGAACTGCTCGAGGGCAGGATCGAGCGGGGCGACATCGTCGTGGCGCTCGGCGGCGGCGTCGTTGGTGACCTTGCGGGCTTCGCGGCCGCCACGCTTCGGCGCGGCGTCCGTCTCGTGCAGATCCCGACCACCTTGCTCGCCCAGGTTGATTCCTCCGTGGGGGGGAAGACGGGGATCAATGCCCCCGCGGGCAAGAACCTGATCGGCGCCTTCCACCAGCCCTCGCTCGTCCTCGCCGACACGGCCCTCCTCGACACCCTGCCGGCGCGCGAACTCCGGGCCGGCTATGCCGAGGTGGTGAAATACGGGCTGATCGACGATCCCGCCTTCTTCAGCTGGTGTGAAGAGAATGGCGCCGCGGTCCTGGCCGGTGGTGACGTGCGCGACCATGCCGTCGCGGTCAGCTGCCGGGCCAAGGCGGCCGTCGTGGTCGAGGACGAGCGCGAGGAAGGCCGCCGAGCCCTCCTCAATCTCGGCCACACCTTCGGGCACGCGCTCGAGCGCATCGTCGGCTATGACGGGACCAGGCTGGTCCACGGCGAGGCGGTCGCGATCGGCCTCGCGCTCGCCTTCGGCTTCTCGGCCGCGATGGGACTCTGCGATCGGGACGAGGCCGAGCGCGTCGCCCGGCATCTCGCCTCGCTCGGCCTGCCGACCAGGCTTGCGGACGTGCCGGGCGGCTTCGGGTCGCCCGAGGCCATCCTCGACGCGATGGCGCAGGACAAGAAGGTGAAGGCCGGCCGGCTGACCTTCATCCTGGCGCGCGGCATCGGCCGGAGCTTCGTGGCCGAGGGTGTTCCGGCCGAGGAGGTGCTGAGCTTCCTTCGCGACGCGGAGCGCGCCTGACCATTCCCACGATACCGATCGACCCCTGGGGAGAGGCCGCGCTCGCGATCCTCCTCATCATCGTGGCGGGGCTCCTCTCCGCCATCCGGCTGAGGCTTGCGCGCGGTTCACGGCCGGCGTCGGGCACGGGCGACAACGGAGATGGCCCGGCCTCCCGCCGGGCGCCTCCGCTTCGCGCCCGCGTCCTCGGCGCGCTCCTCGTCGGCAACATCGTCCTCGATGCCGCCGGCACGGCGATCGGAACCCGGCTCGCCCTCGAAGCCTACGGGGCGTCGGGACTGGCCTACGCCATCGCCGGGATCTCGGTCGCGATCGTCGCGGTCGAGGCGCTGGCCCGGCTCGCCGCGAGCCAAGGCTTGATCGACCTCGCCCTGCGGCCCCTCGGCCTGCGGATCGACCGCTACGCAGAGAAGCTCTCGGCGACGGACGAGATCCGCGGCCAGCTCGACCTCCTTCACCAGAGCGGCGGCGTGGTGAAGGAGGAGCGCGACATGCTGGGCGGGCTCCTCGACCTCAAGGAACTTTCGGTCTCCGAGGTCATGGTCCACCGCACCAAGATGCGGACCGTCGATGCCGATCTCCCGCCGGCCGAGATCGTGAGCGAGGTCCTGCGCTCGCCCTATACGCGCCTGCCGCTCTGGCGCGGAACGCCGGAGAATATCGTGGGCGTCGTCCACGCCAAGGACCTGCTCCGGGCGATCGAGGCCCAGGGCGAGCGGGGCGGTATCGACGTTGAGGCCATCGCGACCACGCCTTGGTTCGTGCCGGACACGACGAGCCTGCGCGACCAGCTCACGGCCTTCCTGGCCCGCAAGCAGCACGTGGCGCTCGTGGTCGACGAATACGGCGACCTGATGGGGCTCCTGACCCTCGAAGACATCCTGGAAGAGATCGTCGGCGAGATTTCCGACGAGCATGACGTCGCGAGCCGCGGTGTGCGGCCGCAGCCGGACGGATCGGTCCTGGTCGACGGATCGCTCCCGATTCGCGACCTGAACCGCATGATGGACTGGTCACTACCGGACGAGGAGGCGACCACCGTCGCCGGCCTCGTCATCCACGAGGCGATGCTGATCCCGGACCCGGGCCAGGTCTTCAACTTCCACGGCTTCCGCTTCGAGGTGATGCGGCGGGTCAGGAACCGGGTGACGGCGCTCCGGGTGGCGAAGGCGGAGCGGGCAGCCGAGGGCCAGGAGGGCGGAGCCGCGCCGCGTTCGGCCGAGGCCTGAGGTCGACCGGATAGCGGCGTCCTCGCCCCCTCCATTCTGATGGGCGTGGTCCCGCTGCTCGGTCGCTCACGCCAGCCCCGGGCAACTCTGCCCGGAGAGGCACACGGCTTCAGGTACCGCCGGCGGCCGCCAGAACGGGACGGGCCGGCGCGGGCCCGGGCTCCCCCGATCCCACCATGAACTGCGCCCTGGCGAGTTCGGCGAAGCGGCCGTTCGCGGCGACGAGTTCCTCGAAGCTGCCGCTTTCCACGACGCGGCTCGCCTCGAAGACGAGGATGCGGTCGGCGTTCCGGATGGTGGCAAGTCGGTGGGCAATGACGAAGGTGGTGCGGCCCTTCATCACCTCCTCGAGCGCGACCTGGAGCTTGCGCTCGGTCGTGGCGTCGAGTGCGCTGGTCGCCTCGTCGAGGATCAGGATCGGCGGGTTCTTCAGGAGCGCGCGGGCGATCGAGAGCCGCTGGCGCTCGCCGCCGGAGAGGGAGCGGCCGCGCTCGCCGATCACCGAGTCGAGCCCGTCCGCCTGTCGCAGGATGAACTCGGACGCCTGCGCGCGCTCCAGCGCGTCCCGCATCTCGGCCTCGCTCGCGTCGGGGCGGCCAACCTGGAGATTTTCCCGGATCGAGCGGGCGAAGAGCATCGGTTCCTGGAAGACGACCCCGATATTCCGCCTGAGCGAGGCGAGGCTGACGTCGCGGATATCCATCCCGTCGATCCGGATCGCGCCGGATTGCGGGTCGAAGGCCCGGTGAAGGAGCCCAAGCGTGGTCGACTTGCCGGACCCCGTGGCCCCGACAAGCGCGACGGTCTGGCCGGGCTCGACCTCGAAGGAGATGTCGGCGATGGCCGTGCGCTTGCCGTCATAGGAGAACGAGACGTTCGAGAATTCGACGGCTCCCTGGAAACGCTCGATATTCTGCGCTGTCGGGCGGTCGTGGACGGTCGGCGAGGTGTCCAGGATCTCGTAAAATTCCCGTATCTTCGGCGCCTGCATGAAGAGCTGGTTCACGAAGGCGACGACCTGTTCCAGCCGCCCGATCAGCATGGTGGCGATGGACATGAACATGACCACCTCGCCGATCGTCGCCCTGCCGGTCAGGTTCAGCCAGGTGCCCAAGAGAAAGATCGACGTGACGGTCAAAGTCGCGGATGCGCGGGTCGCGATCGAGGCGAGCGCCCACCAGGACAGGACCGGCGTCTGAGCCGCGAGCAATTGGCCGATGGTGGTTCGGAGCTCGCCGGTCTCCTGCTTCGCCCGGGTGAAGGACTGGATGACCGGCACGTTGCCGAGCGCGTCCGAGGCCTGTTCGGCGAGGCGGGAATTGTAGCTTTCGACCCGGCCCTGCAGCGTCTCGGTCTTGCGCAGGACGAGCGCGGTCAGGACCGTGAAGACCAGGACCAGGATGACCAGCAGCAGGCCGAGCCGCCAGTTCAGGAACAGCGTCAGCGGCAAGAGGACGCCGAGCGAGACGATCGCGGCGAAATGGTCGCGGAAGAAGCCGAGCCAGAGCCAGGCCATGCCGTTCGACCCCTCCAGCATGACCTTCAGCACGCGGCCGGAATGCGTCGAGGTGTGGAAGGCGAGGGGCAGTTCGAGCACATGCTCGAAATAGGTCGCCATGGTGGCGAGACGGCGCCGGTGCGACAGCCGGTCCGCATGCAGCGCCACCAGCACACCGGCCCCGATCGTAAAGAGGCCGAACCCGACCCAGGCGCCGAGGAGGGGCAGGAGCGACGTGAAGGTCACGCGGCCTGCCGCCGCCGCCGCGGCCCCACTGCCGGTCAACCGGTCGATGATCCGTCCGAACAGGACCGGCTCCGCGAAAGCCGCGATGGCGAGGCCGATATTGGCCAGCGCCAGCACGGCCCCGATCCGGAGATCGGTTCCGAGCTGGCCGAGAACACGGACATAGAGGCGGATCAGCCACATCGGCGAGGGTCACTCCTGGCGGGACCATGCCGGGCGGAACCCGAGGCAGCAAGGGCAGCGTGGTCTCCCGGGCGCTGGGAAGCCGCCCCGACCATCGGGCGCATTGCGCCCGGGCTTCGAACGACCACATTCTGCCGGCCATGACCGACCCGAAGATGCCCGCCCTGCACGGCCGGGAAGTTGCCCGCTCCTCGACCCGCGACATCGATTCCTTCCTGGGGGAGGCTCGCCAGGTCGCGGCCGTCGTGCCGGGTCGGAACGCGGCCCGCCTCGTCTTCGCGCTCGATGCCACGATGAGCCGGCAGCCGACCTGGGATGTCGCGACGTCGGTCCAGGCCTCGATGTTCGACGCCGCCGCCGATATCGGCGGCCTCTCGGTCCAGCTCTGCTATTTCCGCGGGCTCGGCGAATGCCGCTCGTCCGGCTGGGTCGGCGACCCGCGCGCGCTCCGCGACCTGATGTTGAAGATCCGCTGCCAGAGCGGCAACACGCAGATCGGGCGCGTGCTCCGGCATGTCAGCGAGGAGGCCGGCCGGCAGCCGGTCCGGGCGCTCATCTACGTCGGCGACGCGGTCGAGGAGGGCATGGACGGGCTCTGCTCGACCGCGGGCGAACTCGGCCTTCTCGGCCTCAAGGCCTTCATGTTCCACGAGGGCGGCAACCCGGCGACGCGAGCGGCCTTCAGCGAGATCGCCCGGCTGACGGGCGGCGCGGCCATGGCCTTCGACGCCTCCGCGCCAGCCTCGCTCGCGGCGCTGCTCCGCGCGGTCGCGGCCTATGCGGCGGGGGGAGGGGCCGCGCTGCATCGACTCGCCGCCCAGGATGGCGGCGCTCGTCGGCTCATCGCCGCCATGCCGAAGATGGGCTGACGCCCGATGACCATGCTCGCCGGCCTCGCGGCCGCTGTCCTTCTCTGGTGGCTGGTCAAGCTGTTCGCTCGCGCGAAGCCGGCTGACGTCGCGAAGATCCTCCGCAACATCGGCGGAGGGATCGCGCTCGCGGCGGCAGGCCTCCTCGCCTTCCGGGGCCGCTTCGACATGGCCTTCCTGCTCGGCAGCGGCGGGGCCTGGCTCCTTGGCTGGAATGCGATACCGCTCCCGTTCGGCCTGGGCGGCGGCGCGCGTGCCGCGAGGCGGACTTCGGGTTCCATCTCGCGCGTGAGGTCCGCCACGATCGAGATGGAACTCGATCACGATTCGGGCAGCATATCGGGGACAGTTCTGGCCGGGCTTTTCGCGGGCCGCCTTCTCGACGACCTGTCCGACGCGGAGCTGACGCGGCTCCTGTCAGCCTGTCTCGCCGACGATGCCGACGGGGCCCGGCTCCTGGAAGCTTACCTCGACCGCAGGATGCCCGGCTGGCGTGAACACGCTGAGCCGGATCCGGACCCGGGGCGGAAGGCCGATTCGAAGCTCGGCGCGATGTCGAAGCAGGAAGCCTACGAGGTCCTGGGGCTTCAGGCGGGGGCGGGCGCGGACACCGTCCGGCAGGCCCACCGGTCGCTCATGAAGAAGCTTCATCCCGACCAGGGCGGGTCGACCTATCTGGCGAGCCGTGTGAACCAGGCGAAGGACGTTCTGCTGGACCGACATCGCTGATACTCCACACGCATCCGGTCGAACGGACCGGTGTCGGAACTCGGGAATTCGGGCCGGAGATCGCTTTCCGGCCGGTCAGCTGCGGGTGGCGAAACAGGCGTAGCCGCGGCTTTTCAGGGTCTTGCAGGCCTCCTGGGCGGCATCCGCCTCGGCGAAGCCCGAGAAGCGGGCCCGGTAGAGGGTGGCGCCGCCGCGGGTGACCTTCTCCGTGAAGGGGGCGGCCTTCGAGAGGGCACGGCCGGTGCGGGACTTCGCCTCGTCGAGCAACTCGCGCGCCTTGGCCTCGTTGTCCTCTGCCGCGAGCTGGATCACCCAGGGCGAAGTCTGGATCGGCTTCGTGGCGGCAGCTGAGGCGGCTTCCCGAACGGGCTCGGGCGTTACCGCTCGGATCGCGGGCTGGGTCGGCCGGGCGGCGATCGAGCCGGTCGTCTCGACCCGGCCCTGCGGCTCCCGCGCGATCGGCACGGCCGACATGGCGGGCAGTCGCGAATCGATCTTCGCGGAATTCGCCGGGAGCGGCGGGACGCTCGCCCGTGGCGCCGGATCTGAGGTGACGGCCGAGGCGACGGCTCTCGTCGCGGGTGCCGACGGGGGAATCGGCGCCGGCACGACCGAGAGCGGCCGCATGGCGTTGAGATTCGCCGCCCGGCGCGGCTTCTCCTCGACGCTGGTCGAGGCCGTCGTCTGGACCTCCTCGTCCGCCGAGGCCACTTGCGTCCGGTCGGTCTCGACCCCCTCCGCCTTGTCGGTGGAATCGGCGAAGATCGAAGCGCTTCCGCTCGTGGAGGCCCGGGCCAGATTCGTCCGGATCAGGTTCGCCATCGTGGCGTCCCGGCTCGCGCCGGACCGGCCGCCGAGCACGACCCCGACCACGTGACGGCCCTCGAGACGTGCCGAGGTCAGGAGGTTGAAGCCGGACGCGTTGGTGAAGCCCGTCTTGATCCCGTCCACGCCCTCGACACGGCCGAGCAGGCGGTTGTGATTGCCGATCACGCGGTCGGCATACTCGAAGGAGCGGGTCTGGAAGTACTTGTAGAGGCGAGGAAAACGCTCCTGGATCGCTCGTCCGAGAATGGTCAGGTCGCGAGCCGTCGTGACCTGGGCCCGGTCCGGCAGGCCCGAGGCGTTACGATACACGGTGCGGCTCATGCCGAGCTGGCGCGCCTTGCGGGTCATGCGCTCGGCGAAGGCCTCTTCCGTGCCGGCGATGTTCTCGGCGATCACGGCCGCGACGTCGTTCGCGGACTTGGTCACGATCGCCTTGATGGCGTCCTCGACCTCGATCGTCTCGCCCGGCCGGAGCCCTAATTTGGACGGCGCCATGGAAGCCGCCTCCCGGGATACCTTGAGCTCCGTATTCAGCTGCATCGTGCCCCGCTCGATCTGCTCGAACAGGAGATAGAGCGTCATCACCTTGGTGACCGAGGCCGGGTGACGGAGTTCGTCCTCGGCGATGCCGTACATCGTGCGGCCGGTCCGAGCATCGACGACCATGGCGGCGAAGGGAGGCGCGTAGGCGTTCCGCGTCACGGCGGCCGACGAACGCTTCGCCTGTTTCCCGCCCTTGCGACGGGCCTCCGCCTCGGTGGGCGCGAACAGGCCGGCCAGGAAGGCCGTCAAGCTTGCGAGAACCGCAACGCGCATCCAGCCTACGCCGACGCAACTGAACAACATGCCGTCCGTCCCCAAACTCGTCGGACCGTGGGATCCGGCGCTTGCGCCCTGACGGGTGCGATGCCGGCGTGACACAGTCCTCGAAGCTACGGCGACGCAGTTACGGCGGGGTTAAATCGAATCGAATTGTATGTTGCGATGCACAACGCTTGACACATTATTGTGCGCTGCACATAGTTTGGAGGGCGGCGGCGCAGGCGCGCGCGGCGCTCTTCCGACACACGCCACAGGGACGGCACGCAGGGGTGCCGGCACGACCATGATGCAGTTCGACCAGATGCAGAAACTGACCCGCGACGGCATGGATGTCGCCATGCGTTCGCTCGGCGCGGTCTCGACGGGCACCCAGGCGGCTGCGGCCCAGACGGCCGACTACGCCAAGCGCTCCCTCGAGCAGGGCAGCCACATGGCCGAGCGCCTGATGGGTAGCCGCACCCTGGATGCCGCCCTTCAGGTCCAGGCCGAGTTTCTCCGGGCGAGCTACGAGGGTCTGGTCTCCCAAGCGACCCGGATGGGGGAACTCGCCTCGAACACCGCGAAGGAGGCTTTGGCCCCTGTCGAGAGCTTCGCGGCGCGGTCGACCCGCAGCGCCTGATCCGCTTCGCCACGGACTGCGTTTCGCCCGGCTTCGGCCGGGCGTTTTCGTTTGCGGCGCTGGCCGGCTTGTGTCGGGAACGGGCGAAGAGGCCGCGACGCTTCGCGCCATCGCCTTGAGGCGGCGTCTCGCCCCAATCTTGCTCCCCTTGGCACACCATCTGGCGGTTGGGCCTTCGGACGCTTAGATTGGTCTCGGGATGAATCGAAGCGCGGTGGTCACGGGAGTAAGTCGGCGGCACTCGCAGCGGGGAGGTCGTGACCTGGACGGGATGGATGTCGAGCGGACCTCTCTGACATGGCGGGTCTTTGGCGCCGGCTCGCGCTCGCCCGGCGGCGGCGACGACAATCGCACCGGCACGGCCATCATCACGAAGCCGAAGGCGCGGACGAAGAGGCCGAACCTCTACCGGGTCCTCCTCCTGAACGACGATTACACGCCGATGGAATTCGTGGTGCTCGTCCTCGAGCGCTTCTTCAACAAGAACCGCGAGGAGGCGACGCTGATCATGCTCCACGTCCATCAGAACGGCGTCGGCGAATGCGGCGTCTTCACCTATGAAGTCGCCGAGACGAAGGTTACGCAGGTGATGGATTTTGCCCGCAAGCACCAGCACCCGCTGCAATGCGTCATGGAAAAGAAGTAACAGACAAGAGGGGCAACCGTGCCGAGCTTCTCACGCAGCCTTGAACAGGCCTTGCATCGTGCCCTCGCCCTCGCGGGTGAGCGGCGCCACGAATACGCGACGCTCGAGCATCTCCTGCTCGCGCTGGTCGACGACCAGGATGCGGCCGCCGTCATGCGGGCCTGCAACGTCGACATGCATGCGCTGCGGCGAAACCTCGTCGAGTATGTCGACACCGAACTCGCGAACCTGATCATCGACGGCCGGCAGGATTCGAAGCCCACCGCCGGATTCCAGCGCGTCATCCAGCGAGCCGTGATCCATGTGCAATCCTCCGGCCGAGAGGAGGTGACCGGCGCCAATGTGCTGGTCGCCATCTTCGCCGAGCGCGAGAGCCACGCGGCTTATTTCCTGCAGGAGCAGGAGATGACGCGCTACGATGCCGTGAACTACATCAGTCACGGGATCGCGAAACGGCCTGGCCTGAGCGAGAGCCGGCCGGCGCGGGGCGCGGAAGAGGAATCCGGGGAACGCCCGTCGGGCGAGGACGACACGCGGCAAAAGAAGAAGGGTGAGGCCCTGGACACCTACTGCGTCAACCTCAACAAGAAGGCCAAGGAGGGGAAGATCGATCCCCTGATCGGGCGCGAGTCCGAGGTTCAGCGCACGATCCAGGTGCTCTGCCGCCGTCAGAAGAACAATCCCCTCCTCGTCGGCGATCCCGGCGTCGGCAAGACCGCCATCGCAGAGGGTCTCGCCCGCAAGATCGTGCGGGGCGAGGTGCCCGAGGTGCTGGAAGACGCGATCGTCTTCTCGCTCGACATGGGCACGCTGCTCGCCGGCACCCGCTACCGGGGCGATTTCGAGGAGCGGCTGAAGCAGGTCGTCAAGGAGATCGAGGCGCACCCGAACGCCATCATGTTCATCGACGAGATCCACACCGTCATCGGTGCGGGCGCGACCTCGGGCGGAGCGATGGATGCCTCGAACCTGCTGAAGCCGGCGCTCGCGCAGGGGACGCTGCGCTGCATCGGCTCGACCACCTACAAGGAATACCGTCAGTATTTCGAGAAGGACCGGGCCCTCGTTCGGCGCTTCCAGAAGATCGACGTGAACGAGCCGTCGATTCCGGACACGATCGAGATCGTGAAGGGGCTGAAGCCCTATTACGAGGAGTTCCACAAGCTGAAATTCACGACCGAGGCCATCAAGGCCGCGGTCGAGCTGTCGGCCCGCTACATCAACGACCGCAAGCTGCCGGACAAGGCGATCGACGTGATCGACGAGACCGGCGCGTCGCAGATGCTGGTGCCCGAGCACCGGCGCAAGAAGACGATCGGGATCAAGGAGATCGAGGCGACCGTCGCCACGATGGCCCGCATTCCGCCGAAGACCGTGTCGAAGGACGATGCCGAGGTGCTGTCGCATCTCGCGCAGAATCTCGCCCGCGTCGTCTACGGCCAGGACGAGGCGATCAAGGCCCTGACCTCGGCGATCAAGCTCGCCCGGGCCGGCCTTCGCGATCCCGAGAAGCCGATCGGCTCCTACCTGTTCGCCGGACCGACCGGCGTCGGGAAGACCGAGGCTGCGAAGCAGCTCGCCTCCTCGCTTGGGGTCGAGATGCTGCGCTTCGACATGTCGGAATACATGGAGCGGCACACGATCTCGCGCCTGATCGGCGCGCCGCCCGGCTATGTCGGCTTCGACCAGGGTGGCCTGCTCACGGATGGGATCGACCAGCACCCGCATTGCGTCCTCCTCCTCGACGAGATCGAGAAGGCTCACCCGGACCTGTTCAACATCCTCCTGCAGGTGATGGACCACGGCAAGCTGACCGACCACAACGGCAAGCAGGTCGATTTCCGCAACGTCATCATCATCATGACGACGAATGCCGGCGCCGCCGATCTCGCCCGCAACACCTACGGCTTCACCAATGCGAAGCGCGAGGGCGACGACCTGGAGGCGATCAGCAAGCTGTTCGCGCCGGAATTCCGCAACCGCCTCGATTCGATCATCTCGTTCGGACGGCTGCCGAAGGAGGTCGTGGCCAAGGTGGTCGACAAGTTCGTCCTCCAGCTCGAGGCGCAGCTCGCCGATCGCAACGTCGTCATCGAGCTCTCCGACGAAGCGCGCGACTGGCTCTGCGAGCATGGCTACGACGAGGCCATGGGCGCCCGGCCGATGGCGCGGCTCATCCAGTCCACGATCAAGACCCCGCTCGCCGACGAAGTATTGTTCGGCAAGCTGAAACATGGCGGCGCGGTCCGCGTCGTCGTGAACGACGAGGACGGGAAGCAGAGCCTCGGCTTCTCCTTCCCCGAAGGCCCGGTGACGCCGCGGCCCGAAAAGGTCGTGGCGACCAGCGCGGCCAAACGCGCCAAGCGCAAGGTGGCTCGGCCGTTCAAACGTCAGCCCAAGCCGAAGCCGGACGGTGGTAGCAGCGGCGGTGGCGGTGGCGTCAGGACGGTGCCCAAGGTGCCTCTGGTCCGCGCCTGATGAGCGAGATCCATGCCGGCCCGCTGCCGCAGGCGGCCCCCGACGGCGAACATCATGTCGGGCCGCTGCCGCGCGCGACGCGGTTCGGCAACGCGACACGCGGCATCGCGACCTGGTGGCGGCAGCACCGCGATGGCCGTCGCGCCGCGAAGGCGGCCGCCGCCGTGGCCCCGGCCGAGCTGCGCGCCGGTCCCCTGCCTCAGGCCGATCCCTCGGACGAGCACCATGTCGGGCCGCTTCCGCAGGCCGCGCATACGGCCACCCCTCGTGCCAAGAAGTCGTGGCGCGAGAAGCGCTGGGAGCGCCGCCGACGACGCCGCTTCACGGAAGAGGTTTTAGGCTGGGTGCTGGTGCCGGTCATCCTGTTGTCCGGCTTCTGGGCCATGAAGGCCGGCCTGAACGCGATGGGCACGAATTTCACCGACCTGATCAAGGGCATCAAGACGGCGTTTGCCGCCTCCGGAAAGGTCTGACCGAAGGGCGCTCCCGCAGCGCGGCAGGGGGAGCGTTGCGTATCACCGACCAGGGCGGTCATCTCGCGCTGCTGATCGACAGGGGCGATGGTCCACCTGCCGCCCGGAACCTCCCATGGGCCGTTCAAAACTTCCCGCTCAGTCTGCCCGCCGGTCTCCGCTGGTCGGCGAGCGTCGGATGATGGGTCGTCAACTCACCCCTTCGTCGCCCCGGCGGTCAGGCCGGCGACGTAATAATCCATCAGGAAGGCGTAGATCACGAGCGGGGGGAGGGCGCCCAGGAGGGCGCCGGCCATGATCTGCCCCCAGTTGAACACGTCCGCCTTGATCAGCGTCGTGGCGATACCGACGGAAAGTACTAGCTGGTCCTGCGATGTCGTGAAGGCGAGCGGGTAGAGGAACTGCGCCCAGGCGACCGTGAAGGCGAAGATTGTCGCTGCGATCAACCCCGGGAGGGCCACGGGTATGAAGATCTTGGTCAGCGTCTGGGTCCAGCTCGCGCCGTCGATCAGCGCCGCCTCGTCGAGCTCCTTCGGGATCGAGGCGAAATAGCCGATCATGATCCAGGTGCAGAAGGGTACGGTCAGGGTGGGGTAGACGAGCACCAGCACGTACCAGTGATTGATGAGCTCGATCCCGGTCCAGTCCCGGAAGGTCACGAACATCTTGAAAAGCGGGATGAAAAGCAGCGTCTCCGGCACGAGATAGGTCAGGAAGATGCCGGTCGCGAGTGCCGACGAGCCCCAGAATTTCATCCGGGCGAGCGCGAAGGCGGCCGGCACGCTGATCAGCATGGTAATGACGACGGTGAGGAGCGCCACCAGGACCGAGTTGATGAAGAAGGTCTGGAAGAGCGGCGAGGCGAGGAGTTCGGTGAAGTTCGCGAGCGTCGGGTTGAACACCCACCAGGGATTCGTCGCGGCCGAGATCTCGTTCGAGGTCTTCAGCCCCGTGACCAGCATGTAGAGCGGCGGCAGGAGCGCGAAGGCGACGAAGATGCAGAGGAAAACATAGGCCCAGATCACGGCCCAGCGCCGGTCCCCGACGACGGTGCCGGAATCGCTGAGCGTATCGGTGACGGGTGAGCCGAGCGCACGGGTCGCCATCAGAACCGCTCCGCGCGCTTG
The DNA here is from genome assembly GCF_964242715.1 of uncultured Enterovirga sp. Lineage (NCBI taxonomy): Bacteria > Pseudomonadati > Pseudomonadota > Alphaproteobacteria > Hyphomicrobiales > Methylobacteriaceae > Enterovirga > uncultured Enterovirga sp. The sequence continues at coordinate 156,833 of NZ_CAXTAZ010000002.1, read as the reverse complement.
TTCACGTCCCGCAGGATGAAGATCGCGGCGACCGCGAGAAGCGGGATCATGACGAGCGAAACCGAGGCGCCGAGCGGGATGTCGCCGCCCTGGATGCCGAGCCGGAAGGCCCAGGTGGCGAAGACATGCGTTCGGTCGATCGGCCCGCCGGCGGTGAGGATTCAGACGATGTCGAAATTCGCGAAGGTGACGATCAGAGAGAACAGGGTCGTGATCGCGATGATGTTGCGCATCATCGGCAGCGTGATGAACCACAGCCGCTGCCAGAAGGTGGCGCCGTCGATCGCGGCAACTTCGTAGAGTTCGGCCGGCACCGATTTCAGGGCCGCCAGATACATGATCATGAAGAAAGGCGCGCCGTACCAGACATTGACCAGGATTACCGAGATGCGGGCCCAGAACGCGTCACCCGTCCAGGGCACCGGTCCGACACCCATTCCGGCCAGCAGATAATTGAAGGCGCTGTAGGACGGGTCGAACAGCCAGAGCCAGGTCAGGGTCGAGAGGGCAGGGGGTATCACCCAGGGCACGAGCAGCATGCCGCGCCATTTCCGCTGGCCCTTGGCCGGGATCGCGTGGACGAGATGGGCGACCGTGAACCCGATCAGCGCTTTGAAGATCACGGCCGTGACGGCGAAGATGCAGGATTGCCTGACCACCATCCAGAAGGTTTCGCGGGTGAACAGGAAGGTGAAGTTCTGCAGGCCGATGAACCTGTCCATCCGCTTGTTCAGGGTGGCCAGGTGGAGCGCGTAGAAGGCCGGGTAGATGACGAGCGTCGCGATCAGGATGATGAGGGGCAGCGTGAACAGGAATGCGATCGTCGAGCGCTGACGCAGGAAGGCTGGTCCGCGCGATCGGGCGGGCGCGGCGGCCGACCTGGAAGGATGGTCCTGGAGAGCGATGTCGGACATCGTGGACCTCAGAGGATGACGTGCTCCGCCCTCGTGGACGGACGGTTCGCTTCGGGCAGAGGCCAAGGCGTGCCCTTCCCCTGGTGGGGAGGGTGGTCCGAGCGAAGTCGAGGGCCGGGTAGGGGGCGCGCAGGGGGCACCATCAGCGGTGCCGCCTGCCCGCCCCCCACCCCCGGCCCCTCCCCACGAGGGGAGGGGAGGCGCGAGCCGACGCGCTCGTGTTCAGCTCGCCCCTGGCTCTACCGCTCACCCCGGCGAAAGCCGGGGTCCAGTCACGCGGCGACGTCCTGGGTCCCGGCCTTCGCCGGGATGAGCGGGTGGCTCCCCGGGACAAGAGGAGAGCCTCAGCCGCGCATGAAGCCTTCGACCTCGCTCTCGGCCCAGGCGAGCGTCTTTTCCATGGTCTCGCCGCCGAGATGGCGGGCGACCATCTTGGTCATGATGGCCTGGTTGTAGATCTGGTTCGCGATCAGCGGCGGGGCGGGGGCGGCCGCGATCGAGAGGGTCATGTGGTTGTGCGGGTTCGGGTAATGGTAGAGCGTGCCCCTCGGCGGCTCGGCCTCGGCCCAGGTCTTAAGCGTGGTGAGCTTCTCGTAGGCCGGCAGGTCGTAGCCGCCCGACACCTCCACCATCTTGGCGATGGCGTCGGGCTGCGACAGCGCCATGAGCAGGCTCTTCGCGGCCGGCTTGTTCCTCGAGAAGGACCAGGTGCCCCAGAAATACGGCAGATAAGGCGCGAAGCGACCCTTCGGGCCGGCCGGCATGCCGTGCGTCCAGCATTGCCGGGCGATGTCGGGCGCATCGCGCTTCGCCACCGCCCAGGCGCTCGGCGGGTTGCAGACGAGGGCGCCGCGCCCTGAAACGAGCCATTTGTTGTTCGAGGCGTCGTCCCAGGCGGGAGCGTCCGGCGGCAGGAAGCGGGCGAGCTTGGCATAGTATTCCATCGCCTGCCGGACCGCGTCCGACTTGACGGTGACCTTGCCATCCTTGTCGACCAGCGCGGCCCCGAAGGACTGGAAGATGGCGCCCGCGGAATCCACCGAGTCGGTGGTCTGGCCGAGGCCGATCCCGAACGGGAAACCCGCCTTGTGGCATGCTTCCGCCGCCTTGAGGAACGTCTCCATGGTCCAGTTGTCGGCCTTCGGGGCCTCGCCAGCCGGATACATGGCCTGCACGTCGATCCCGGCATGCTGCTTCATCAGGTCCATGCGGGAGCAGGGACCCTTGATCTGGCTGCCGGGCGTCGCCGGCACCCCCATCCAGGTACCCTTCACACGGCCGAGATAATCGACGGTGCCGTTGACCGCGCCGTTCTGGGCGATCAGCGGCTTCATCAGGTCGTCGACCGGCTCGAGCTTGTCGGCATGGTCGTGGATGTACCAGGTCGGGAAGGCGAAGACGTCGTGCCCGGATTTTGCCTGCGCCTCGGCCGCGATGGTCAGGAGGTTCTTGTTCCCCTGGGAGGTGATGAAGTCCATCCGGACCTCCACCTTCTCCTTCTCGCCCCAGGCTCGGCAGATCTCCTCCGTCGCCTTGTTGGCGCCCGGCACCCAATGGTCCCAGAAGCCGACCGAGACGGTTCCGGCCGCGTGCGCGCCGCGCACGAAGGGGGCCGCCACGAGAGCGGCTGACGCCGCTCCTGTCTTGAGCACGCGCCGACGCGTGAATCGAGCATCCACCATGAGCCGTCTCCCTCTCGACCGCGTCTCTGGCAGCCTGGACGCACGGCAGCGCAAAGGTGATCCCGCGCCGTCCGGCTTGACCGGACTTGTCCGCGGGCAGAATGCCGGAACGGTTCGCCGGCAGAATGTCGCCGAATGCCCGGGAGACGCAAGCGAAACTTGCGCCGGAAGGACAAGTCGCCGATCTATGCTGCAAAGCAAAGAAGAATGCTGCACCTGCACTGCGATGTATTGCGCGCCGTCGCGTCTCTTCTAGCGCGGCCCGACCAGAGCCGTCATGGCGCCCTGCGGGTCCAGGAATTGGATGATCCACATGCCGCCAGGCACCTCCATCGGGCCGTTCAGCACCTGCCCGCCCAGGGCCTCCACCCTCGCCTTGGCGGCGTCGATCGACGGCACGCTGATATAGTAGAGCCAGAATGGGGCCGGGACTTCGGGCGGCTTCGTGAACATGCCGCCGAAACCTTCGCCATCCTCGATGCCGAAGAGCTGGTAGGTCCCTATCGGCCCCATATCGATGGGGGCGAGCTTCCGCCATCCGAACAGGTTTTCGTAGAAGGGAAACACGGCCTCCCATTCCGCGGCCATCAGCTCGTGCCAGCCGGCATGGCCCGTCGTCATCAGCGCGGCCTGCGCGGGGGCGTCCACCCACCGCATCAGCCCGAAGACCGCGCCCTGCGGGTCGGCCACGATCGCGAAGCGGGCGACGTTCGGAATGTCCATGGGCGGGACATGGACGGCGCCGCCGAGCTCCGCGACCCGCTGCACGGTGGCGTCGACGTCGTCCGTCTCGATCGAGCCGATCCAGCCCGGCCGTTTCCCGGCCGTGCAATCCTCGGCCGAGAGCCCCATCAGCCCGGCCGCGATGCCCTTCGTGCCGTGCAGCAGCCAATACGGGATCGGCGCGCTCTCCGCCGGCTCGGCCTTCCAGCCGACCACGTCGCGGTAGAAGGACGCGGCCGCCTCCGGCTCCGTGGTCATCAGCTCGTACCAGGTGAAGTGCTTTGGCGTGACGGACATCCCGGACTCCCTGTCGGCCCGGCCCGGAGCCCTCGCTGGACCCTGCCGGCGTTGCGACTCGTACGCGTTCTGTTCTAATCTGAGAAGACAGTCCGCTTTGTGCTCGGGCGGGCGCGTGCCTATCTCTGCCGATCCTGGACCCTCGCCGCGCCCGCGGCCGCCGGACGCCCATGCCCAAGCTCGACGACCTCTTCGACCGTTCCCGTCCGCGCGACTTCGGCGACCAGCGCGTCATCTCCGTCAGGGGTGCGCGCGAGCACAATCTCAAGAATGTCGACCTGACGATCCCGCGCGACAAGCTCGTCGTGTTCACGGGCCTGTCGGGGAGCGGGAAATCCTCGCTCGCCTTCGATACGATCTATGCCGAAGGCCAGCGCCGCTACGTCGAATCGCTCTCGGCCTATGCGCGCCAGTTCCTCGAGATGATGCAGAAGCCGGATGTCGACCAGATCGACGGCCTCTCTCCCGCCATCTCGATCGAGCAGAAGACGACCTCGAAGAACCCGCGCTCGACCGTCGGCACGGTCACCGAGATCTACGACTACATGCGCCTCCTCTGGGCGCGGGTCGGCGTGCCGTACTCCCCCGCGACCGGGCTCCCGATCGAGAGCCAGACCGTCCAGCAGATGGTCGACCGGGTGCTCGCGCTGCCGGACAAGACGCGGCTCTACCTCCTCGCGCCCGTCGTGCGCGACCGGAAGGGCGAGTACCGCAAGGAGATCGCCGACTTCCAGAAGAAGGGCTTCCAGCGCCTCAAGATCGACGGCACCTTCTACCCGATCGACGACGTCCCGGTGCTGGACAAGAAGTTCAAGCACGACATCGACGTCGTCGTGGACCGGCTCGTCGTCCGGCCCGACATCGCGGCGCGGTTGTCGGATTCGCTCGAGACGGCGCTCGAGATGGCCGACGGGATCGCCGTGATCGAGTTCGCGGACGACGCTGTCTCCTCCCCCTCCGGGGGAGGTGGCGGGCGCGGAGCGCCCGACGGAGGGGGCAAGCCCCTCCCGGCTCGCGCGGCGCGCGAGTCCGCCCTCCCCAAGGGGGAGGGAGACGCGCCCCGCCGCATCACCTTCAGCCAGAAATTCGCCTGCCCGGTCTCCGGCTTCACCATCCCGGAAATCGAGCCGCGCCTGTTCTCGTTCAACTCGCCGACCGGCGCGTGTCCGACCTGCGCCGGGATCGGGCACGAGATGCGGATCGATCCGGCCCGGATCGTGCCGAACCACGAGCTGTCGCTGAAGCGCGGCGCGATCGCGCCCTGGGCCAAGTCGACCTCGCCCTATTACGGCCAGACGCTGGATGCGCTCGCCAAGCATTACGGCTTCTCGACCGCCGCCAAGTGGTCGGCGCTGCCTGCGAGCGTGCAGAAGGTGATCCTCTACGGGTCGGACGGCACGCCCGTCCGCATGGCCTATAACGACGGGCTCCGGGCCTACGAGGTGAACAAGCCCTTCGAGGGCGTGATCACCAATCTCGAGCGCCGTTACAAGGAAACCGAGTCGGACTGGGCGCGCGACGAGATCTCGCGCTTCATGTCCGAGACGCCCTGCGCGACCTGCGGCGGCAAGCGGCTGAAGCCGGAGGCGCTGGCCGTGAAGGTCGACCGGCGCGACGTCTCCGAGGTCACCGCGCTCTCGATCAAGGAGGCGGTCGGCTGGGCGGTCGCTTTGCCCGAAAAGCTCACCGGCCAGCAGAACGAGATCGCGGCCCGCATCCTGAAGGAGATCCGCGAGCGGCTGACCTTCCTGTCCGACGTGGGCCTCGACTACCTGACCCTCGCGCGCGCCTCCGGCACGCTGTCCGGCGGTGAATCGCAGCGCATCCGGCTCGCCTCGCAGATCGGCTCCGGCCTCACCGGCGTTCTCTACGTGCTGGACGAGCCCTCGATCGGCCTGCACCAGCGCGACAACGAGCGCCTGCTCGTGACGCTGCGGCGGCTGCGCGACCTCGGCAACACCGTGATCGTCGTCGAGCATGACGAGGACGCGGTCCGCTCCGCCGATTACGTCGTCGATGTCGGGCCCGGCGCCGGCATCCACGGCGGCCGGATCGTCGCCCAGGGCACGCCGGACGAGGTGATGGCCGACACGAACTCGCTCACCGGCGACTACCTCACCGGCCGCAAGACCGTGCCGATCCCCGCAAAACGCCGCAAGCGCGACCGGGCGCGGCAGATCAAGCTCGTCGGCGCCAAGGGCAACAACCTGAAGGACGTGGCCGTCGAGCTGCCGCTCGGCCTCTTCACCTGCGTGACCGGGGTCTCCGGCGGCGGCAAGTCGACGCTCGTCATCGACACGCTCTACCGTGCCGTCGCCCGCCGCCTGAACAACGCGGCCGAGCACCCGGCCCCCTACGACCGGATCGAGGGGCTCGAGCATCTCGACAAGGTGATCGACATCGACCAGTCGCCGATCGGCCGCACGCCGCGCTCGAACCCGGCCACCTATATCGGCGCCTTCACGCCGATCCGCGACTGGTTCGCGGCCTTGCCCGAGGCCAAGGCGCGCGGCTACGGCCCGGGCCGCTTCTCCTTCAACGTCAAGGGCGGCCGCTGCGAGGCCTGCGCCGGCGACGGCCTGATCAAGATCGAGATGCACTTCCTGCCCGACGTCTACGTCACCTGCGACGTCTGCAAGGGCCGCCGCTACGACCGCGAGACGCTGGAGGTGAAGTTCCGCGAGCGCTCGATCGCCGACGTGCTCGACATGACGGTCGAGGAAGCGACCGACCTGTTCCGCGCCGTCCCGACGATCCGTGAAAAGCTCGCGACGCTGTGCCGGGTCGGGCTCGACTACGTCCATGTCGGCCAGCAGGCGACGACGCTCTCCGGCGGCGAGGCCCAGCGGGTGAAGCTCGCCAAGGAGCTCTCCAAGCGCTCGACCGGCCGCACCCTCTACATCCTGGACGAGCCGACGACCGGCCTCCACTTCCACGACGTCGCCAAGCTGATGGAGCTGCTGCACGAGCTCGTCGCACAGGGGAACACGGTCGTGGTGATCGAGCACAATCTCGAGGTCATCAAGACGGCCGACTGGGTCATCGACATGGGCCCCGAAGGCGGCGACGGGGGAGGGGCCATCGTCGCCCAGGGCACCCCGGAGGACATCGCCGCGAGCGGCGCGAGCCACACGGGGCGGTTTCTGCGGGAGGTGTTGAAGCGGCGGCCTCTGGTCCGCGAGGCGGAGGCGAAGCCGGCCGTGAAGAAGGGGAGGGCGGCGAAGTCGGTGGCGAGACGAGAGGCGGCGGAGTAGCGGGAGGAATGAGAATCGGTCAACATGCAACCAGAGGTGCCCCGTGCCAACAACAAACCGATATCTCGCTTCAACAAAAAATCTGCCCGGGGTCATGCAGAAGATTCAGCACGGCGTACCGCCAGAAAAGTTTAACAACGATCACCTAAAAGCAATCGGTTTCGCCTCCAGTAATGATCGTGGCATCATCCCGCTCCTCAAAGACCTTGGTTTCCTAACGCCCGACGGCTCACCAACACAGCGCTATCAAGACTACCGTGACGGGGCTCGATCTCGAGCCGTCATGGCACAAGCTCTTAGGGAGGCCTATCCCGACCTCATTGTTATCAATGAGAACATCTCGCGAAGTGATCGCGATGCTATCATTGGACGGTTCAAGTCTCTGCACGATTCATCCGATGTGGTAGCGGAGGCGCAGGCGAGGACGTTTCTGGGTCTTCTCGCGCTCGCCGACTTAAAAGTGCCCGAGACTCCTTCCGAGTTCGCCGTGAAAGACATCGCAGATGCGAGCATTTCTTCCGAAGCGAGCGCGGCGAAACCGGCGACGGCGAACACCGGCCTTCTAAGCGGAGTGCTCCCGCTCACCTACCGCTTCGAGGTTCAGCTGCCGGCAACAAAGGATGTCGAGGTCTTTCGGGCTATATTCCGCGCCATGCGTGAGGAGCTATTTAATGCCTGATGCTCCCGCTCGTCAGGTCCGCGAGTTCGTGTTTAAGGGGTTGTTGTTCGATGCTGAGTGCGAACGGTTTCGCGCTGCGGGCATCAACATTGGAGTACCAGTCGAGGCATCGGAGCACGACCTCATGCGAGAGGTGCTTGCCCCATTCAGCATTGCTTTGAGAGGGCCGGCGCTACGAATGGCAAGACTTTATGCCACATTGTATGGATTCGAGAATAGTGTTCGAGAGTTGATAATAGCGAGATTGTTGGAGAACCGCGGTGTTGACTGGTGGAACAGCTGCGTTCCTGCTTCTGTAAAGAAATATGCCGAGGCTCGAAAAATTTCGTTCGAGAAAAATTCCTGGCTCGAGGGTGCTCCCGCACCCTTAATACACTACGTCGACTTTGGGCACTTAGCAGATATCATTGCTCAAAATTGGACGGTTTTTGAGGATTTGGTGCCATCTCAGCACTGGCTGAAGCAAAGATTCGAAGAATTAGAGAAAGCAAGGAATTTCGTCGCTCATAATCGTAATTTGCTCGACAACGAGTTTGAGCGGATAGAGATGTATGTTTCTGATTGGAGCAAGCAGGTAGGATTTTAGTAACACCTGGCAGCGACGACGCAAATACAGCGGAGGTTTTTATATGCCAGCTGAGGACGATCATCCTGACAAGATCGAGCGATTTAGGCAGGAAAAGTTGCTTGATATAGCTGGTGATGTTCGTAAGTTCGAGATCGAGCTGTTCTGGAAGCGCTCGACTTTCTTTTGGACGTTTATCGCTGCGTCATTTGTAGCATACGCGACCCTCAAGGATCACGATCAGAGACTATTGCGTTTTGCTGTTTCATGCTTTGGTATTGTTTGCAGTCTGGCTTGGACTCTCGGGAACCGTGGTAATAAATACTGGCAGGAGGCTTGGGAGAAGAAGTTGAGGCGGCATCAGGAGGGTTTCCTCGGCGTCGATCTATTTTTGGTGCTGAGACTGCCGACAAACGGCGCTGTGTTTGGAATCCGGGGCGTTTCTCGCTATCAACCTTGGCGATTGCGCTGAGCGACTTCACCTTTCTGATTTGGATCTTTCTCGCGTCCCGAGCGTCGCCGGGTTGGCCCTACGAGTTGTGGGATCTGCCGTCTCAGATCCTCCTGGGAGTTACGCTTCTGTGGTCATTGTTGATGCTCTCAGCTGGAAGGTCCGCAAGCTGAACGCCAAACACAAGGACGTCCTTAGTTGGCTTGAGCAGGGTTCGCGACGTTAACCGCCTATTCCCCAGCCCTCCTGGCACGCCCGCCAACCACGCCCCCAACTCCCGCGCATACAGCTTCGCCAATCCCCCACTCCCATGCCCGCGGCTCTCCGGCCCGGCCGGGATCAGCAGCAGCCGCGCCCCCTTGATCCGCCCGATCGCCTGCTCCGTGAGCCCGGTGATGGGCGGGTTGCGCTTGTCGTCGGCGGCGTTGATGGCCAGCAGGGGCGCGGTGATCTTGGCCAGCCCCGGCGTCGGGTCGTAGGCGCCCGAGCTTTCCCAGGCGTAGATGAAGTCGTTGGCGTCGGCCGTGAAGGGGGCGGCGAGGCGGTCGTCGACGAGCTTGTCGGCGGCTTCGCGGGTCGGGACGGCGAGCTGGTCCGCGATGTCGCCGCCGTTGGTGGCCGGCGAGAACACGTCTTGACAAAGATAGGACCATAAGCCTATATCGCCCCGTCTCCACCCGGGGAGGGGCGTGTGCGCAGCGTGGCTCGCGCGGGTGGGGAGCGGTGGCCTTTCGGGTCCGGCGTCACGCCCCGGAGCCGCAGGGCGGCGCAAATCGGCAATCCCGGCCCTGGCGATCCCAGGATCCGGGGCCTCGGCCCCGGACAGGCCACCAGCGGAGGATAGGAAGATCAGTCCCGAAAGGGATGTGTCTCCTCCGGGGGTTCGCCGACATAGAGCCTCCAACACCGCGCGCGGGAGGTCCGGGCGTGTTCGCCCGACGGTTCCGACATCCGTTCAGCCGGCTTCCGACCCGCCGTCGGAGCGGGCAGCCCGACCTCCCGCGCCACCCTCCGCCGATCCGGCGAGCGGGAGATTTCGCATGCCCGCGCGGCGCTGGCCCGAGCGGGTCGCGCCTCCTCCTCACTGCGCCACCGCCCTTCTCGGCACGCCGTCCAGCCACGCCCCCAGCTCCTTCGCATACAGCTTCGCCAACCCCCCGCTGCCATGCCCCCGGCTCTCCGGCCCAGCCGGCAGGAGCAGCAGCCGCGCTCCCTTGATCCGCCCGATCGCCTGTTCGGTGAGGCCGGTGATGGGCGGGTTGCGCTCGTCGCCGGCGGCGTCGATGGCCAGCAAGGGCGCGGTGATCTTCGCGAGGCCCGGGGTCGGGTCGTAGGCGCCCGAGCTGCTCGTGGCGCCGTGCCGAAGTCTGGAAGGCCCGGTCCGAAACCGCCGCGCGCGGGGCGCCGAGAGGCTCTCCAACAACAAAGATCGAGCGTCCCGGCGTCCCGCGCCCCCTCGACCAGTTCTTTGAGCCTTTGAGCGACGCCGAGCCGGCGACCGGGCGTGACCCGGACCGACGGCGCGTGCCCGACGTCCCGGCTCGACACCGTGAACGGCGATCCGATCACCCGTTGCGGCGCGCCGCCGGAACTCCGCCGCCCGGATCAGCAGCAGCCGACAGGTCGAGCGAGGGGCGGCCGTCCGGGTCGCGTTTGGCGGCGACGAGGGCCGTTTCGCCGAGCGCGACCGCGTCGAGGATGCGGGGGCCCGGCCGCGGCGGCGGCCCGCTCGCCGGGACAGCGTCCGGGGAGGCGTGGACGTAGAGGATGGAGGCGGCGTTTTGGGCGAGGCCGGTCGCGGCCACGGCGCGTTCGGTCCAGCCCGGCAGGACGAGATGCATGCGGTCCCGCCCGGCAAGCGCGGCGGCGAGGTGCGAGGGTTCGAAGAGGCCGTGCAGCTCGCAGGCGGCGCCCGAGGCGAGGGCGGCGAGGGGGCCGGTCGCGAGGCCCTTGAGGTCGTCCGGGGCGAGGAGGCTGAGGATGGTGTCGCCGGGCCGCCAGCGGGTCTCGGCCAGGATGAGGGCGGCGGCGACGAGCCAGGACGTGCGCGCGAGGGCGACCGGGCGCGCCGCCTCGCCCCTCGCCGTCGAAGGTGACGATGCCGGATGCCGCTGCGATGGCGGGCCCGGCTGGCGCCGTGGCGCAGGGGAGATCGAGATCGACCCATCCGTCGGGAACGTCCGGCCCGTAGGCGAGGAGAAAGCGGAGGCGGAAGCGACGGGCCGCGATGCCGCACAACATCTCGGCCGGCCTGAGCGGCCCGACCCTCGTCTGCGTGATCACCGCCCGGACGTCGGCGATTTCCAGGAGCCGATTGATCTGGCCTTCCCGGGCCGAGATCGGCAGCAGCACCGGGACGAGGCCGGCCGCTTCGGCGGCCAGGATCGAGACGCAGGCCTCCGTCCCGCCCGGAAGGCAGATGCCGACCGCGCTGCGTGGCGCGAGGCCGAGGCCGGCCAGGCGTCCGGCCACGCGCCCGACCGAGGCGGCCGCTTCGGCCCGGGTGAGGGTGGCGGGGGCTCGCCCGCTCCAGCGCTCGCGACCCGCTCCGTCCCGCAGGAAGGCTGCCTGCGGGTCGAGCGCGGCCATCGTGTCGAGCACGCCGGCCAGCGATCCGCCGCGATCGCGGGAGGGGAGGGCGTCGCGGCACGGCATGGGACGGAGGGCGGAGCGGAGCATCCTGGGCCCGAAACCTGCCGATTCGCAGGGCCGGGCATCCTCGCTCGCCGGGGCTTAAGCGGCCGTTCCGAGCTCCTAGCGTTTAAGGCGGAAGGGCGTCCGGGCTGGCCACGACGGGATTATGCGCGTAGGGTCCGGGCTGGCCTTGCGTTCGCCTCATTCGCCCGCCCAAAGCAACCGGCGCGCCTGGTGACGTCGCGGCTTCAGCTGCACCGGCAATCGACCATAAGGATCAATGAATGTCTTCAGCGACTCGCCTCGCTTGGGTGGCAGCGCCGCTCGCCATCGCGATCGGAATCGCGGCTTGCGGAGGAGCCGACGCGCAAACCCGGCGCGAGCGCGAGCGCAAGCCCGCGGAGCCGGCGCCCGCAGCCCCGGCCGCTCCCGCGCCCGCGCAGCCGGGACAGCAGGCCCAGAATACCGGGCCTATGCTCGTGCAGGTGAAGGCCGAGCCCTCGCAGGCCGAATGGACCAAGGTCTGCGGCAAGGACCCGAATAGCGGCACCGAGATCTGCTACACGACGCGCGACTTCGTGTCCGACCAGGGCCAGCCGGTCCTGGCGGCCGCCGTCTACGACGTGAAGGGCCAGAACGGCTCTAAGGTCGTCCGCTTCCTGATGCCGCTCGGCCTCCTCCTGAGGCCCGGCATCCGCTTCGCCGTCGACCAGGGTACGGCCGCCGCCGGCAACTACACGGTGTGCTTCCCGAACGGGTGCTTCGCCGAGACGACGAGCCTGAAGGACGAGACCGTGACCGCGATGAAGCGCGGCACCAACATCAATGTCAGCGTGCAGAACCAGGTCGGGCGCGAGGTGACGTTCCAGGTCCCGCTCGCCGGGTTCGGCAAGGCCTTCGACGGCGCGCCGATCGATCCGAAGGTGCTGGAAGACCAGCAGAAGCGGCTTCAGGAAGAGCTCGAGAAGCGCAGCGAAGAGCTGCGCAAGCGTCTCGAAGCGCAGGGTCAGGCCGGTGCGGGAACGCCGGCTCCGGGCACGGCGGGCGCTCCGCCGGTCCCGACACCCGCGCGACCGTAAGGGAGCCACACGCTTCGGTCGGGACGTGGTCCCGGCTGAAGCGATTCAGTGTGACGTGCCGGAGCGGCGCTGGTAGGAGCCGTCCTTCGAGCGGTCGAAAATCTCACCGATCTGCGGGTGGCGGAGCGGGGTGCCGGTCGTGTCCGGCAGCAGGTTCTGTTCCGAGACATAGGCGATGTATTCGCTCTCCTGGTTCTCGGCGAGCAGGTGGTAGAATGGCTGATCCTTCGCTGGTCGCATGTCGGCCGGGATCGCGAGCCACCAATCCTCGGTATTGGCGAAGACCGGGTCGACATCGAAGATCACGCCCCGGAAGGGGTAGAGCCGGTGGCGCACCACCTGGCCGAGCGCGAATTTCGCCTCTCGTAGCGTCCTGTTCTCTGACATGCCGGTGATATAGCCAACGCGGAGCCGCGCCGGAAGACCGTGCCGATCACACCGCTTCCGAGCGGTCGTCTTTGCCTCGATGAGGTCGGCGAGATCCGCGGGATTTCGGCCCTTCTCCGGCTACCGGCAGGGTTGCGCGCGGGACCGCCGATTGCGAGAAGCCGGGCTTCCCACCTGGACGAGCCGTTGTCCGATCTCGTCGGTCTCTTCAGCCTGCTCGCGCCCTTCTTCGGGCTGATCGGCCTCGGCATCGCCTCGGCCCGCCTTGCCGGGCTTCCGGCGATCGGGCTCAGCTGGATGCAATTCTTCCTGCTCTATCTGGCGCTGCCGTCCCTCTTCTTCCGGCTGCTCTCGGATAAGCCGATCGCGGAGATCGCGAATTGGGCTTTCGTCGGAATCACGACGCTCTCGACGGCGACGGCCTTCGCGCTCGCCTTCGCGGTCGGGCGCGCCGGCTCGCGTCGCCTGCCTGAGAACGTCATCAGCGGGGTCGCGGGCTCCTATTCCAACATCGGCTATATGGGCCCGCCGCTCGTCATGTCGTTCCTCGGCCCCTCGGCCAGCGCGCCGGTTGCGCTGATCTTCGTGTTCGACACGATCTTCCTGTTCACGGCCGTGCCCGCGCTGATGTCGCTCGGCGGCATCGAACGGCGGCGCCCGATCGAGGCCGCCCTCGACGTCGTCCGAAAGGTGACGCTTCACCCCTTCCTCCTCGCGACGGCAGCGGGCCTGCTCGCGAGCCTCGCGCGATGGCAGCTGCCCCAGGCGCTGGACCAGATGATCACCTGGCTCTCCGGCGCCTCGGCGCCCTGCGCCCTGTTCCTGCTCGGCGTCAGCGTCGCGCTGCAGCCGGTCGGCCGGATCGCGGGCGCGGTGAGCGCACTCGTGGTCGTGAAGCTGATCCTCCACCCCCTCGCGGTCTGGATCGGCCTCTCGGCCGTTGGCGGGTTCGACCCGATCTGGGTTCAGGCGGCCGTGGTAATGGCAGCGCTGCCGCCGGCGCTCAACATCTTCGTGCTCGCCTCCCAATACCGTGCCGGCACGGAGCGGGCCTCGGCCTGCGTGCTGGTCGGGACGATCGCCTCGATGGTGACCCTGACGCTGCTCCTCTGGCTGTTCAGGACCGGGACGATCCCGCAGATGCTCTTCCGCGGCTGACGCCAGGGTGCGAAACCCCGCCTGCGAGGCCGGCCCGCATCACGGCGCGCCGCAGAGGGCCGATCCCGCCGAGAAGCCCGAGGCCGATCCCGCGGGCGGCGTCGATCGGTGCGAAGCCGGCCAGCAGGGAGCGGTTCAGGCCATCGACCGCGACCGAGCGGAGCCGGACGTCGTTCTGGCGCTCGCGCGCGTAGCGGGCGAGCCCGGCCTCGGCACCGACGTCGATGCCCTCGGCCCGGGAAGCGGTGAGCATCCGGACGAGCGCGGCCACGTCGGCCAGCCCGAGATTGAGGCCCTGGGCGCCGATTGGCGGCAGCACATGCGCGGCCTCGCCGGCTAGGGCGAGCCTCGGCCCGACATAGCCCGACACCGACATGGTGGAGAGCGGGACCGTGCCGCGTGGGCCGGCGACCGTCATCGTGCCGAGGAGCGAGGCCGCCGCTGCCTCCACGGCGAATGCGAGATCGGCATCGCTCGCACCCATCAGCCGCTCGGCGTGGCGAGGGAGGGTGACCCAGACGAGGCTCGAGCGCCGACCCGGGAGCGGCACGAGCGTGAAGGGCCCGCTGCCGGTGTGGAACTCGGTCGACGCGTCGCCATGCGGGCGCTCGTGGCGGAGGATGGTCGTGAAGGCCGATTGGCGGTAGCTGCGCTCGGACGTCGTGATGCCGGCGGCCTCGCGGACACGCGAGTGCCGCCCGTCCGCGGCCACGACGAGCGACGCCGCGATGCGCGAGCCGTCGAGGCAGGAGAGATGAGCGAGGTCGTCCGTCTCGAAGCCGCCGACGAGCGCCGTCGACCAGGTCAGCCCGGATTGCGCGCGTGCGGCATCGGCCAGGATCCCGGCGAGCCTCGCATTCTCGACATTCCAGCCGAAGGCCTCGAGCCCGATCTCGTCCGCCCGGAACGAGACCGGCGGCGGCCGGAACAGGCTGCCGGTGTCGTCCACGATCCGCAGCACCCGGAGCGGGCCCGACGCTTCGGCGAGGGCCGGCCAGATTTCGATATCGCGCAGCAGATCCACCGATGGTCCGAGAAGGGCGGCGGTGCGGCCGTCGCGGCGCTCCGGTTCGGGGCCGACCAGGCAGGTGGCGAGCCCGGCCTGCGCGAAGGCGAGGGCGGCCGCGAGACCGACCGGACCTGCTCCGACCACGGCCACCTCGAACCTGTCGCCTGTCATCGCATGCTGTCCCCGCGCGACGGCCATTGCCGCGGCGCCACGCTCCTCCTAATCATCCGGCGAGTTCAAAGGGAGCGGAAGAATGGTCGCGGCAGTCCGGGTGCATCAATATGGCGGTCCCGAGGTGCTGACCTACGAGGAGATCGACCTACCCGCGCCGGCTGCGGGAGAGGTGCGCGTCCGGCAGACCGCGATCGGGGTCAACTACATCGACACCTATTTCCGGAGCGGCGCGTATCAGGCGCCCACTATGCCCTTCATCGCCGGCAACGAGGCCGCGGGCGTCATCACCGCGCTCGGCGACGGCGTGACCGGCTTCGCGACGGGCGATCGGGTGGCCTATGTGGCCGCGCTCGGCTGCTACGCGGCGGAGCGGAACGTGCCCGTCGCGAATGTCGTCAAGCTGCCGGACGGGGTCTCGGATGAGACTGCTGCGGCCATGATGCTGAAGGGCCTGACGGTCGAATACCTTCTCCATCGCACCTATCCGGTGCGGGCGGGCGACACGATCCTGATGCATGCCGCCGCGGGCGGCGTCGGCCTGATCCTCTGCCAATGGGCGAAGCACATTGGGGCAACTGTAATCGGCACGGTCGGGACCGAGGATAAGGCCGAGGTCGCGCGCCAGAATGGCTGTGATCATGTGATCCTGTACCGCAAGGAGAATTTCGCCGAGCGCGTGGCCGAGATCACCGGGGGCAAGAAATGCGCGGTCGTCTATGACGGGGTCGGCAAGACCACCTTCCAGGGCTCGCTCGACTGCCTTGCGCCGCTCGGCGTGATGGCGAGCTTCGGCTCCGCCTCCGGCAAGGTCGAGCCGTTCGATCTCGGCGTCCTCGCGCCGAAGGGTTCGCTCTACGTGACCCGGCCGACGCTCAACACCTTCACGTCACGCCGCGACTGGCTGGACGACATGGCGAAGAACCTGTTCGGCGTCGTCGCCTCGGGTGCGGTGAAGATCGCGATCAACAAGCGCGCCAAGCTCGCCGAGGCCCAGGCCGTCCACCGCTCACTCGAGGGCCGGGAGACGACGGGTGCGATCATCATGACGCCGTAGGGTCGGCTCTCGTCATTCCGGGGCCGCCAAGCGGAACCCGGAACCCGCGGAAGGGCGCGCGATGCGGAAGACATCCCCCGGCCGTCGCGAGCCGTGGGTTCCGGGTTCTTGCTTCGCAAGCCCCGGAATGACGCTCAGACCACGGCGCCGTAGAGGTCGTACTCGTCGGTGCGCTCAACCTTCACGGTCACGATATCGCCCTGGCGGAGCGGGCGCCGCGACGTGACGTGGACGACGCCGTCGATTTCCGGCGCCTCGTAGCGCGACCGGCCCCGTGCCACGGGCCCGGAAGGTTCGTCGATGATCACCGGGAGCCGCCGACCGACCTTGCGGGCGAGGAGCTTGCGGCTGATGTCGCGCTGGGCGGACATGAACCGGTTCCAGCGCACCGTCGCCACCTCCGGAGCAACCGGCGAGCCGAGATCGTTTGCAGGTGCGCCTCGAACCGCCTCGTATTTGAAGCAGCCGACCCGATCGAGCTTGGCCTCGTTCAGCCAGTCGAGCAGGAAGCTCATATCCTCCTCCGTTTCGCCCGGGAAGCCGACGATGAAGGTCGACCGGATGGCGAGGTCGGGACAGATCTCGCGCCATTTCCGGATCCGCTCGAGCGTGCGCTCGCCATGCGCCGGCCGGCGCATGGCCTTCAGGACGGTCGGCGAGGCATGCTGGAAGGGGATGTCAAGGTAGGGGAGGATGCGACCCTCCGCCATCAGAGGGATTACCTCGTCGACATGTGGGTACGGGTAAACGTAGTGCAGTCGTACCCAGATCCCGAGCTCTCCGAGAGCCTTGGTCAGATCGAAAAACCGAGCCTTCACAGGCCCATTGCGCCACAAGCTCTCCTGGTACCTGACGTCGATGCCGTAGGCGCTCGTATCCTGTGAGACAACCAGCAATTCCTTGACCCCGGCCTTGGCGAGGCGCTCGGCTTCACGAAGCACGTCACCCGCGGGGCGGCTCACGAGGTCGCCCCGAAGTTTCGGGATGATGCAGAAGGAGCAGCGATGGTTGCAGCCTTCGGAAATCTTAAGATAGGCATAATGCCTGGGCGTGAGCTTCACGCCCTGCGGCGGAACGAGGTCGAGGAAGGGGTCGTGCTTCGGCGGCGAGGCTTCGTGCACCGCGGCCATCACGCTGTCATATTGCTGCGGCCCGCTGATCGCGAGGACGCCCGGATAGCGGTCGCGGATGGCCTCCGGCTCCGCGCCCATGCAGCCGGTCACGATCACCCGGCCATTCTCGGCTATGGCCTGGCCGATCGCGCCGAGCGACTCGGCCTTGGCGGAATCGAGAAAACCGCAGGTGTTGACGACCACGACGTCGGCGCCGTCATGACGCTTCGTCAGTTCGTAGCCCTCGGCTCGCAGACGCGTGATGATCCGCTCCGAATCCACCAGGGCCTTCGGGCAGCCGAGCGACACGAAGGAGATTTTGGGGGCGACGGCGTTCATGCAGTGATCCGGGTGCTCTTGGGCAGTGGCCACAGCCGACCGGACACAGAGGTACGAGGCGCAAGCACGAAGCGTCGGAGCTGAAGCCGCCGAGATAGGCTACCCAGGGGCCTAAAGGAAGGGCCGGCATGCCGCGGGGATGGCGGGATCTCGTCTCTGGAGAGCGACGCGCGCCAAGGTGGCGCGGCAAAGAGGGGGTGCAAGCGCCTCGTCTTCGTGCCATAGCAGAGGCATGAACGCGAACAAACACCACCCCTACACCCTCGAAGTCCAGCCCTCGCAGAAGCCCGGCCTGTTCGAATGGACGATCCGCAAGCAGGGCAAGCTCGCCCAGCGGTCCGACAAGCAGTATCGTAGCGAGGCGGATGCTCTGAAAGACGGTGAGAAAGCCGTCGAGCGTCAATTCACCGACGCCCAGGGCGCGCGCTAACCGCCACCCGCTCGATCCGGTCGACCACCGCAGGCTTGGCCGCGGGGTTCGTCTTCGCGCAACCTCGCCGCGGGTGATGCCCGCGTCACGATCGTCTCACGCATTGGCCAGTGGGCGCCGATCAGGCGACCAGGATCGGAGCGTCCCGTTCCGACTTTGAAGTAAGGTCGGCGCGATCCCGCTGCTCCGCCAGGCTAGGGCTGGTCAGCTATCGTGCTTCGGGCCGTGGCGGCGTCGTGTGCGAGTGCCGGTGGTCCGCGGCAGTATCAGGCTGCCTTGCCGTCCCGGACGGCGCAATGCCACACCGGTTGCGGACGGGGCCGCACGGACCTCGGCACCTTGAAACCTCTCGACGCATGGGCCGTACCTCCCAATTCTGGGAGGGAGAATCCGAGTGCCGGACGAGTTCAGGGCCGAATTACGCCGCATTGTATGCGCAGCGGACCGCCTGGAGATCGTGGAATTGGACGACCCTGCCAGCCATGGCTGGCTGCGGCGGTCGGAATTTGACCGCGACGGCCTGCATGCATGGGAAACGGTCGACGGGAACATCGTCGGCCTGCTTCGCTGCCGACCCACCACGAAAGCCCGTTCGGAACGGTCGGGACCAGACCGTCAGGGGTAGACGCGCTCGGCGGCTCTGTCCGCTAAGTCGTCCGCGCCGCGATGGCCCTCGAGCGGGCGAGGAGCGCCTCGGCCCGTTGCACGATCGGGATGTCGATCATCTTGCCGTCGACGGCGAAGGAGCCTCGCCCGGATGCGGCTGCTTCGCGGTCGAGTTCGACGATGCGCTCGGCGTCGCGAACCTCCTCGTCCGACGGGCTGAAACCCGCATTGAGGATCGGCACGAGGGACGGGTGGATGCAGGCCGAGCCGACCAGGCCGAAATCGGCCGAGCGCCGGACGATGCGGGCATAGCCTTCCAGGTCCGAGAAGTCTGCGACCGAGCCGATCGTGCCGAGCGGCAGGATGCCGGCTGCGGTCGCGGCCTGAACGATCTGCTGCTTCGGCATCAGCATGGTGTCCTCCGAGGGCTTGGCGCCGATCGCGGTCGCGTAATCCTCCGAGCCGAGCGAGATGCCGGCGAGCCGTGGCGTCGAGCGAGCGATCTCGTAGGCGCGGGCGAGGGGGCCCGGAGCCTCGATCAGGCCGATGAACCAGATCCGGCCGGGCGGTAGTCCGCGGGCGATTTCGAGCCGGGTAACCATCTCGTCCAGGAGCCGGACATGTTCGGGGCCCTCCACCTTCGTGATCTTGATCGCGTCGACGCCCGCGATCACGGCCGCTTCGAGGTCGCGGACCGCGAGTTCCAGCGGCTGGTTGATCCGGACCATCACGTCGGACCGGCCCGTCGCCCGAAAGCGTGCGACGATGTCCGGCACGAGAGCGCGCGCCGCCTCCTTCTGGCCAAGCGGAATGGAATCCTCGAGGTCGATGATGAGCGCATCCGCGCCTCGTTCGGTCGCTTTCGCAACGAAACGCTCGACATTGGCCGGCACGAACAGCGCGGAGCGCCAGACCGGGAATCGGCTCGTCATGCTCATGAGGGCGTGGTCTCCTTGGCGAGCCCCGAGGCGAGGGCGCGTGTGATCTCGTCCGGCGCGAGCCCGGCCTCGCCCAGGATCTCGCGCGTCTGCTCGCCAAGGCGAGGCGCCGGCGTGCGGATGGTCCCGGGCGTCTCCGAGAGCCGCGCCGGAACGGCATGCATCGGGAAGGATCCCATGTCGGCATCCGGGTAATCGGCGAGCAGGGCGCGATCTCGGACGTGAGGGTCGCGGATGAAGTGGGCGATGTCGTTGACGGGACCGATCGTCACCTCGGCTTCCTCGAAGAAGGCGACATTCTCGTCCATGGTGCGGGCCGCCACGAAGTCTCCGATGATGCGGTCGAGCTCTTCCACATGAACGAGCCGCTGCTCGTTCGTCCTGAAGCGTGGGTCATCGCAGAGTTCGGGTCTGCCGATCGAGCGCAGGACCCGCATGGCCATGCCCTGGGTCGAAGCGGAGAGGCAGACCCAGCCGCCGTCCTTGGCCTGGTACACGTTGCGGGGCACGGATCCGGTGGAGCGGCTGCCGCTGCGCGCCTTCGTCTGGCCGGTGAGCCGGTAATTCGCGGCCTGGGGCCCTAGCGAGTTGAAGATCGGGTCGAGGAGCGGCAAGTCGATCACCTGGCCCTTGCCGCCACTCACTTCGACCTCGCGAAGTGCCGCCATGGCCGCGAAGGCGCCGGTGAGACCCGAGATGGCGTCGGCGAGATACATCGGCGGCAGGACCGGCTCCCGATCCGGAAATCCGTTCATGTCGGCAAAGCCCGAAAATCCCTCGACCAGCGTGCCGAAGCCCGGCCGGCGCCGGTAGGGTCCGGTCTGGCCCCAGCCCGAGATCCGCAGAATGACGAGCCGGGGCTCGAGCGCATGCAGCTCGGCCGGCGAGAGGCCCATGCTTTCCAAAGTGCCGGGCCGGAAGCTCTCGATCAGCATGGCCGCGCCGGGCACGAGCTTGCGGATGAGAGGCACCGCGTCGGCGTGCCGGAAGTCGAGGCAGAGGCTGCGCTTGTTGCGCGAATGCACCTTCCAGGTCGTCTCGACGCCGTTCACGCGCCAGCCTCGCAGCGTGTCGCCATCGCGCGGCTCGACCTTGATCACGTCGGCACCGAAATCCGCGAGATGCTGCGTGAGGAGGTTGCCGGCGACAAGGCGGGACAGGTCGACGACCCGCACGCCCTTCAGCGGTCCGGGGGCCGCGTCGGGCTCGTAATCGGCCCGCGGCAGGCTTTCGCTGGTGGTTTCCCGGCTCGGCTCAGGGGGATGAGACATGTGACGGTCCAGGAAACAGGATGCCGCCCGAAATGGGCAGCCAGAGGTCGAGTTCGGGGGCGTTCGTCGGCTCTTCGGTGTCGATGCGAAGCGCGCTTCCGCCGAGGTCGAGCGCAAGCTGCCAGCGGCCGCCCACATAGGACCGGCTCGTAACCCGCGCCCTGACGACGGAGCCGTCCGGCCCGCCCTGACCCTCGGCCACGATCCGCATCTGCTCGGGCCGGAAAGCGAGCGTCACGGTCGCGCCGGAATCGGGCCGCTTGTCGGTGAGAAGCCGGACGTGCTGGCCACCCGGCAGCGTCACGGCTATCTCGCCGGCCGTGACCGGCGCGCCCGCGACCACTCCGGTCAGGAAGTTGGTCGTGCCGATGAAGTCCGCCACGAAGCCGTCGGCCGGATGCTCGTAGATCTCCTGCGGCGCGCCGATCTGGGCGATGCGGCCGCCATTCATCACCACGATGCGGTCAGAGAGCGCGAGCGCCTCCACCTGGTCGTGCGTGACGTAGATCGTAGTCAGGCCGAGCCGGGTCCGGAGTTCGGCAAGCCAGGTCCTGGCGCGGTCGCGAAGCTTCGCATCTAGATTGGAGAGCGGCTCGTCGAGGAGCAGGATTTCGGGCCGGTAGACCAGCGTGCGGGCAAGCGCGACCCGCTGCTGCTGGCCGCCCGACAACTCGTGCGGGTAGCGGTCGGCATAGCGTTCCATCTCGACGAGGGCGAGCGCCTCTTCGATGCGGCGCGTCCGCTCCGCCTTCCCGACCCTGCGGAGCGAGAGGGGGAACGCGACGTTGTCTCGCACGCGCATATGCGGCCACAGAGCGTAACTCTGGAAGACGAGCCCGCAATTTCTCGCCTCCGGCGGCAGGAAGATGCCGCAGGAGGCGTCGAAATAGACGGTGCGGCCGACTGTGATGCGGCCCGAGGTCGGCGCCTCGAGCCCGGCGATAGCTCCGAGCGTCGTCGACTTCCCGCAGCCGGACGGGCCGAGCAGCGTCACGAACTCGCCGTCCGCGACCGTCAGGTCGAAATCCTCGACCGCCCGCACGGCGCCGAACGTCTTGGCGAGATTTTCGATCCTCAGCTCAGCCATGCAGCCGCACTCCGAAGACGGCGCGGGCGAGGGCGACGCAGGTCGCGATCACGAGGATCTGGACCGCGGCCAGCGCCGATACGAGACCCACCTCGCCTTGGGTCCAGGCCTGGAGAAGGGTCGTGCCGATTACCTCGCTGCCCGGGGCGAAGAGGAAGATCGCTGTCGTGTATTCCTTGAAGAAGGTGATGAACAGGATCGTCAGGCAGGCGACCAGGGCAGGGCGCATGAGCGGAAAAACGACCCGGCGCGTGGCCGTCCACCAATCCGCCCCCTGCACTCGGGCCGCGCGGTCGAGGTCGGGGCTCATCTGCATCAGCATGGGCGCGACCGCGCCGAGGCCGACCGGGATGTAATGCATCGTGAAGGCGAGGATCAGCACCCAGATCGTGTTCCGGATGCCGCCGAAACCGGGCATGAGCGCAAAGGCGTAGAAGAAGCCGATCCCGGCGACGACGCCGGGGACCGCGCGCGGGAACAGGGCCATGTAGTTCAGCCCGCCGCGCCAGCGGAACTCGGATCGGAGCACGATCGTGGCGATGAGGGCGACGAGCCCGGTCGCCAAGACGCCGCCGATCGCGCTGATCAGGAGCGAATTCCAGATCGAGCGCATATAGACCGGGTATTCCAGCATGCTGGTGAAATTCCCGAGCGTCAGCACCTCTCCGATCGCCACCATCGGCGAGAGCAGGCTCGTGAAGGCCCGCAGGATGAGCGCCCCGATCGGGGCCGCGACCGTCAGCCCGATATAGGCGAGAGACGCCGCGAAGAGCGGCCAGCGCAGGCGCCCGAGCCGGAACGGGCGCGGACGGGTCGCCTTGCCGCCGAGCGTCACGAAGCGGCGCGTGTTGCCTAGAAAACGCCCCTGGAGCCAGACGAGGACGCACACGACCGCCAGCATCAGGAGGGCCGCCGTCGCGACGAGCCCGTGGTCGGGGCGGGCCGAGGCGACGCCGTTATTGTACAGGAAGGTGGTCAGCACCGTGATCCCGGCCGGGTCGCCGAAGACGAGCGGGATCGCCAGGAGTTCGAGCCCTACCGTGAAGTTCAGCACGGCGCTGTAGGCGATGGCCGGCATGAGGAGCGGCAATGTGATGCGCGACACGGTCCGGAGCGTGCCGGCTCCGGCGATCCGGGCCGCCTCTTCGAGAGACGGATCGGTGATCGATGCGGACGCCATGCAATAGATATACGCGACCGGCGCCTGCGAGGCGCCCGCGATCAGCGCCATGCCGGAGAGCGTGTAGAGGTCCCAGGGAGCGCCGCCGAGCCATTCCTGGGCGAGCAACGTCAGGTAGCCCGCCGGCCCGTAGACCGTGTACCAGCCGAAGGAGAGAACGAGCGCGGACAGGTAGATCGGCCAGAGGAACAGCTCGCCGAAGAGCCGCGCCCCGGGCATGTCGGTCCGGCCGAAGAGGAGCGCTGCCAGGGTGCCGAGCACCTGCGAAATCACGGTGGTCAGCCCCGCGAAGACGAGCGTGTTCCAGACGACCAGCCCGAACCCGTCGAGTCCGAAGAGCCGGCGGAAATTTCCGAGCGTCAGCTGCTGTCCCGAATCGTAGAGGGCACCGTCAAGGAAGGACTGGTAGAGGACGGGAAGAAGCGGGGCCGCCACGAGCGCGACCGTCAGCAGCGCCGTCCCGTACTGGATCGATATGTCCCGCAAGGGGAGCGGGCGCGGCGCCTTGTCGGGCGCAGCCGTCCCCAGGGAGAAGGTGACCGCCACGGGATCAGCGGATGTTGAAGGTCTGCTTCCAGCGGACCAGGAAGGCGTCGTAGTCGCGGAGCGCGTCCTCGTCGTAGCCGATGTAGATCATGTTCTGCTCGCCGACGAGGCTCGCGATCGACGAATAGGTGTGCCGAATGCCCTCGCCGGGCTGGATCCCCGGACGGGCCGGGGTGAGCCCGCCCCGGCCGAAGGCGCGCTGCCCGTCCTCGGAGATGACATAGTCCAGCATCAGCTTCGCGGCCGCGACGTTCTTCGACCCCTTCGGCACCGCGATGCCGCGCAGGATCACGGGCTGGCCGTCGGCGATGAAGCTCCAGCCGAGGATCTTGGCCCGCGCCGGATCGGAAAGCCGCGGCCAGAAGGTGATCGCGGACACGAACCAGCCGGCCGCGTATTCGCCGGACGTGACCTTCTCGGTCATCGGGCCGCCGGAGCGTTCGAAGCGGGGCTGGACCTTCGCGAGTTCCGCGAGCCACTCCCACGCCTTGTCACCGTGCTTTTTCACGAAGGCGTAGTAGATGCCGTAGCCGAACGTCGTCTGATGGGCGCCGTAGCTCGTGATCTTGTTCTTCCACGGCCGCTCGTTCGCGAGCGAAAGGGCGAGAAAATCCGCGAAGCTCTTCGGCCGCTTGGCTTCGGGCACGAGGGCGTTGTTCCAGATCAGCGCCATCGGGTCGGAGGAGACGGTGTAGAGTCCGGGGAAAGGCTTCGACCAATCCGGCCACACCTTGGCTTCCGGGGACGCATAATCGAGGATCTCGCCCCGGCGTTGGAAGTCGATCCATCCGCCGGGATCGGCCGTCGCGATCAGGTCGGCCGTCCGGCTATTCGTGCTCTTCTCGGCGAGGTAGCGCTCGAAACTCTCGCGGGAGGCCGGAAGATCGAGCGTCTCGACCTTGATCCCGGGATAGACCTTGTTGAAGCCCTCGATCACCGGCCGCCAGTTTTCGGGCGACATGATCGAGTAGATCAGCAGGCTGCCCTCCCGCTCGGCCTGGGCGACCAGATCGCGGTAGCCGTCGGGATAGCCTGCCGGGGCTGCTTGCGCCGACCCAATCAGGCCGGTCGCGCCCGCGAGCGAGAGGGCAAGGATCGCCCGTCGGTCCAGGTTCGCCATCGTCGTCTCCTCCCGGGAGCATTGCCTCTTTCGGCGAGGCATAATCGAGCATGGCGGAAGGCGCCAGCAGCCGTCGGGATGGCCGGCCTGTCCCGGACACAGGGCTCGGATGCCGGCGCAGCGGCGCTGCCGAACGGCGCAAAGTCACGTGAATGAGAGATGACAGTTTCGATTGGCTCGATCTCGTCGTGCCGCAAGTCTTCCCGGTAGGAGGACACCGCAGATGGCTGACGACAAGACGAAGCGGGGCGCGCGTGACCGGGCCACGGTGGCGGCCGAGGAACCCTACGAGGTCCGCTATTTCGCCAGGAAGCACGGGATTGCCGTCGAGCAGGCACAAGGCCTCATCGACAAGATCGGCGGAAACCGAGCGAAGCTCAACGAAGCTGCCGAGAAGTTGGCGTCCAAGAAGAAATAGGCTGCGGGTTGAGAGTTTCGCCGTGAGCCGCGGGGTTCTGCCGTCCTCGTGGCCCTCTCTCTTCATGGAGGCGCGGCTTCGACGCTGGCCCTGGACATCGAACAGTCGATCAGCGGCGGTGGCTGGCGAGGACGTCGTGGGCGGCATTCCTTAGTCTTCGGTGATTGTTGTCCCTCGCGCGGGCTCCAAACCGCTTGCGGCCGGTTGGCGCGGGCTGACCTTTCTGCGATAGATCGGGAACGATCCTCGTCAGAAGGGTCACCGGGAGAAAACGACGATGAGAAGGCGTGATGTTCTCGCGGGCGGATTGGCGCTCTCCGCCGTCGGTCTGGCAGCCCCGTTCGTCAAGGCGCAGGCCCAGGTCACGCTTCACGGAGCGTCGCAGTTCAACGACGACCACGCCTTCACGAAGGGGCTCGCCAAGTTCGCCGAGCTGACTCAGACCTATTTCGGGAAGCCCATCAACTTCGTCCTGCACAAGAACAGCGAGCTTGGCCTCGAGAAAGACTATTTCGCCTACATGAACCAGGGCATCTCGGTCGATTACGGGATCGTCTCGCCGGCTCACATGTCGACCTTCTCGAGAGCCGCCCCGTTCATCGATGCCCCTTTTCTGTTCCGCGACCTCGCGCATTGGAACAAGGTCCTCGACGCCGACATCCTGAAGCCCGTGGCGGACGAGATCGCGCAGAAGGCCGACGTCATGTTGATCGGCTACGGTGGCGGCGGGGTCCGCAACATCTTCTCCAACAAGCCGGCCAAGAACCTGGCCGAGCTGAAGGGCCTCAAGGTCCGCGTGCAGGGTGCCCCGATCTGGAGCCGCGCCTTCACGGCGATCGGCATGTCTCCGACCGTGATCGCCTATAACGAGATCTACAATGCCATCCAGAACGGCGTGATCAACGCCGGCGAGAACGAGGCCGCGGGCGTCGAATCGATGAAGTTCTTCGAGGTGGGCCCCAATCTCCTCCTGACTGAGCACGCCATCACGATTCGGCCGATCTGCTTCTCGGGAAAGACCTACAAGCGCTTGCCTGCCGAGCTGCAGGCCGCGGTGGTGAAAGCCGGCAAGGAGGCGGGTGCCTACGGGCGGCAGGTCGAATCCTCGGAGGACGGCCAGAAAATCGATGCGCTGGAAAAGGCGGGCAAGCTGAAGCGCATCGCCTTCACCGAGCGTGACGCGATGAAGAAGCTCGTGGATCCGGTCATCGCGGCCTATGCCAAGGAAATCGGCGCCGACAAGATCTTCGAGCAGCTGAACGCCGTCACCTGATCGTTCTCGGACCGACGGCCGCGGCGCCGGCTCCGCCGCGGAGGCAACATCCATGCGCTCGATCATCGACGCCTATTACAAGCTGCTGACGTGGCTACTCGTCGCTTCGGTCGCGATCCTGATCGTGCCGATCTCGCTTCAGGTCCTGTCCCGCTACACGCAGTTGTTTCCGGCCTATATCTGGACGGAGGAACTGTCGCGCTTCCTCTTCATCTGGATGGTGATGATCGGCGCGATGGTCGGCCTCCGAGAGCGCACGCATTTCGAGGTGGATGTCTGGCCCGATCTCGGTCCGCGCGCCGGAGCCGTATTGCGCATCGGCTCGCATCTGTTCGTTCTGATCTTCGCGCTCGTCTTCCTCTATTGGGGAAGCCGGTTCCTGATGTTCGGCTGGTACCAGACTTCCGAACTTGCCGACCTGCCGATGGGTTTCATCTTCCTGGCGTGGCCGCTGGCTGGCGCGACCTGGATCCTGTTCCTCGGCGAGGCTTTCGTGGAGGATTGGCGCACGCTCACCGGCCAGGCTCCGCTCACGCCCGAGACGCCCCAGCCCGAGACGGGATTGGTGCCCGGACGAACCGCCGAATGATGCTTTTCCTGATCCTTCTACAGGCCTCGACGGGCTGGAGTTCCCGATGACGCAAGCCGCTGTTTCGCCCGGCATGGCGGCGCTGATCCTGTTCGGCGTGTTCTTCGCGCTCCTGATCGTGCGGGTGCCGGTCGCCTTCGCGCTCGGCCTGTCCTGCCTACCTCTTCTCCTCGTCGAGGAGCGCCTGTCGCCGCTCGTCCTCTTCAACGAGACATTCAAGGCCTACAATTCGTTCATCCTGCTGGCTGTGCCGCTGTTCCTGCTCACGGCGAATCTCATGAGCATCGGCGGCATCACGGACCGTCTGGTGAGGCTGTCACGGGCGCTGGTCGGAAACTTTCCCGGCGCGCTCGCCCAGATCAACGTCATTCTGTCGGTGTTCTTCGCCGGCATCTCTGGCTCGTCGACCGCCGACGCGGCGAGCCAATCCAAGATCTTCATCGATGCGCAGACACGGGAGGGCTACGACCTCTCCTTTTCGATCGCCATCACGGCCGTCTCCGCCGTGCTCGCCGTCATCATTCCCCCCTCGATCCTGATGATCGTTTGGGGAGGCGTGATCTCGGTCTCGATCGGAGCGCTCTATCTCGCCGGGATCATCCCGGGGCTCCTGATCGCCGGAGCCCAGATGGCGACCGTTCACGTCTACGCCAAGAAATACAATTATCCGGTTTATCCGCGGGCGACGCTTCGCGAGTTCTTCACCGCGATCTTCGTCTCGATCCCTGCCCTACTGACCCCGTTCATCGTGGTTGGCGGCATCCTGCTCGGGTGGTTCACCGCAACGGAATCGGCCTGCGTGGCGGTGATCTATGCGGCGCTGCTGTCGATCTTCTTCTACCGGGAGATGTCGCTCAGCCAGCTCTACAGCGCGCTGCTGGAAACCGGCCGCCTGTCGGCCGTCGCCCTGTTCTGCGTCGGCACGGCCTCGGCCTTCGGCTGGATGCTGGCCTATTACCAGATTCCGCGCGAGCTCCTGTCGAACGTCACGGCCTGGGGCATGGGACCGATCGGCGTCGGCTTCTTCATCGCCTTCGTGTTCCTGGTCGTCGGCTGCTTCCTGGACGCGATCCCGGCCATCATCATCGTCGGTACGACGCTGGAGCCGCTGTCGCGCTCCGTCGACATGCACCCGATCCACTTCGCCATCGTGGCAATCGTCTCCCTCGCCTTCGGCCTCGTGACGCCGCCCTATGGTCTCTGCCTCATGGTCGCCTGCGCTGTCGCGAAAGTGCGGCTGCGCTACGCCATCAAGGACACGATGATCATGCTGGCACCGATGCTCGTCGTGCTCGCAGCGTTGATCGTGTTCCCGGAGATTGCCCTGTTTCTGCCGCGACTATTCGCGCCCGAATTCCTCAAGTGAGGCAGTCGGAAAACGAGCTCAATGGTGCCGCCAAGGGCTGACTGACCGCCGTACGGGCGCTGTCCTCAGCGTCTCCGGACACGAAGTGCCTCCGTCAGGGTAACGCCGTTGGCGACACGAAACACGCCCACGCGTCAGCCCTGCCTCTCTCGCCTTACGCCGCGTCAGGCATCCGGTCAAGAAGCTTGTCGAGCGTAATCGGGTAATCACGCACACGGATCCCGGTCGCGTTGTAGATCGCGTTTGCGACCGCGGCACCAACGCCGCAGATCCCGAGTTCCCCGACGCCTTTCGCCTTCATGGGCGACGACATCGGATCCGTCTCGTCCATGAAGATGACCTCCTGGTGCGGGATGTCGGCATGGACCGGCACCTCGTAGCCGGCAAGGTCGTGGTTGACGAAGAACCCACGCCGCGTGTCAACTTCGAGTGCCTCCATCAGCGCACCTCCGACCCCCATGGTCATGGCGCCGATCACCTGGTTCCTGGCCGATTTGGGATTGAGAATCCGACCGGCAGCGCAAACCGCGAGCATGCGCCGGACGCGCGTCTCTCCCGTATAGGCGTCGACCCCGACCTCGACGAAATGCCCTGCGAAGGTAGATTGCTGCTGCTTCTTGGCGAGGTCACCATACTCCATGTGGTCCTGGGCCGTGAGCTCGCCGCCCGCCGCCGCCTGGGCCAGGGAAGCGCGGCGGTTGCCGGCGCGAACCTCGCCGTCCGAAAAGACGATGTCGGCCGAGTTGAAGCCGAGCTTCTGGGCAACGGCGTCGCGCAGCTTGACGCAGGCCGCATAGACGCCCGCCGTGGAGCTGTTGGCGCCCCATTGCCCGCCTGACCCGGCGGAGGCTGGGAAATCGGAATCGCCGAGCCGGACCACCACCTTGTCAAGCGGCACGCCCATCATCTCCGCCGCGGTCTGGGCGATGATGGTGTAGCTCCCGGTGCCGATATCGGTCATGTCGGTCTCGACAGTGACGATGCCGCGTCCATCGAGCCGGACGCGGGCGCCGGACTTCTGCAGCAGATTGTTGCGGAAGCCCGCAGCCACACCCATGCCGACGAGCCAGTTTCCGTCCCGGGTCTGCCCGGGCTGGGCGTTGCGCCTCGACCAGCCGAACCGTTCCGCCCCCAGCTTAAGGCAGCCCACCAGGTCTCGCTGGGAGAAGGTCCGCTCCGGCTTCTCCGGGTCGACCTGCGTGTCGTTGCGGATGCGGAACTCGACTGGGTCCAGACGCAGCCGTTCGGCCATTTCGTCCATGGCGATCTCGAGCGCCATCAGGCCCGGCGCTTCGCCCGGCGCCCGCATCGCGTTGCCTTCCGGCAGATCGAGATGGGCAAGCTTCAAAACGGCGAGCCGGTTTGCGCCCGCGTAAAGAAGCTTGGTCTGTTGGGTTGCCGTCTCCGGCTTGCCGTCAGCCAGGTTGCCGGAGGTGCTCTCGTGGGCGATCGCCGTAATCTTGCCGTCCGGCGTGGTGCCGATCCGAATGCGCTGGATCGTCGCCGGCCGATGCGTCGTATTGTTGGCGATCAACGGGCGGGTGAGCCCGACCTTGACGGGCCGCCTCGCTGCCTTGGCAGCCAGCGCCGCAAGCACGGCGTCGGCCCTGATGAACAGCTTTCCGCCGAACCCGCCCCCGATATAGGGGGAGTCGAGCCGCACGTTCTCGGCCGGGATGCCGAGGATCTTGGCGATGCTCCCCTTGCCCCAGGCGATCATCTGGTTCGACGTCCAGAGCGTGAGCTTGTCGCCGTCCCAGGCCGCGACGGTCGCATGGGGCTCCATGGCGGCGTGGCTTTCGTCCGGTGTGGTGTAGGTCTCGTCGAGTTTCACCGGCGCCGCCGCGAACGCGGCCTCGAAGTCGCCGACCCGTTCCTCCGGCCCGCCGCCGCTGCCCTCGCCGCTATCGGCCGCGACGGGCTCCGCCCGCGGCGCCTCGGCCGCCAGATCGTACTTCCCCGCTTCCGGAGCATAGTCGACGCGGATGAGGAAGGAGGCGGCGCGAGCTTGTTCGAAGCTCTCGGCCACGACCACCGCGATCGCCTGATGATAGTGCTGGATCTCCGCGCCGCCGAACAAATAGGCCGCGTTCTGTATGCCCCGCTCGAGGCGGGGCGTCTCGAGCGTCGTCACGATCGCCACAACGCCTGGCGCTCGCTTGGCCTCGTCCAGATGCATGGCCCTGATCCGGCCCTTGGCGATCCCCGACCCGACGACGAAACCGTAGGCCTGATTGGGCGCCACATCGTGGCGTTCATAGGCGTATGGCGCGGTGCCGGTGGTCTTGTACTTTCCCTCGATGCGATCGGTCGGCTTGCCGATCACCTTGAGCTGGTCGATCGGGTTGGTCGTGGCGGGAGTGTCGAACTTCATGGCTCAGGCCCTCGCTTCGGACAGCACGGCGCTCAGCGTCCGCGCAACGAGCGATATCTTGAAAGCGTTCTCGTGAGTGGGCTTCGCGCCGTCGAGCATCGCGGCAGCGGCCACCTTTGCGCCACGCGAAAGCTGGGACTCGGCCGCCTCGACGCGCCAGGGCTTGTGGGCGACGCCGCCGACCGCGACGCGCCCGGATCCGTCCTTCTGGACGATGGCTGCGACCGAGACGAGGGCGAATGCGTATGAGGCCCTGTCGCGCACTTTGCGGTAGATGTGTTTTCCGCCAACAGGTTTCGGCAGGGTCACCGCCGTGATCAGCTCGCCCTTGTCGAGCGCGTTCTCGATATGCGGCGTGTCGCCCGGCAGACGATGGAATTCGGCCATCGGGATCGATCGCGTCACGCCGTCCGCCTTCACGGTCTCCACCGTCGCGTCGAGCGCCCGCATGGCCACCGCCATGTCGGACGGGTTGGTGGCGATGCACGCCTCGCTCGACCCGATTACGGCGAGCCCTCGGCTGACGCCGCCGAGCGCCGAACAGCCCGAGCCCGGCTCGCGCTTGTTGCAGGGCTGGGCGGTGTCGTAGAAATACGGGCAACGCGTGCGCTGCAGGAGATTGCCGGCGGTGGTCGCCTTGTTGCGGAGCTGGCCGGACGCGCCGGCCAGCGTCGCACGGGAAAGAACGCCGTAGTCGCGCCGCACCCGCTCGTTCGCCGCCAGATCGGTGTTGCTGACGAGGGCGCCGACCCGAAGACCGCCGTCCGCCGTCGTCTCGATCATGTCGAGCTTGAGCCCGTTCACGTCGACAAGATGCGTCGGCGTCTCGATCTGAAGCTTCATCAGATCGAGCAGGTTCGTTCCCCCGGCGATGAACTTGGCGCCGGGCGTGCGCGCAACCGCTGCCGCCGCCTCGGCCGGCGTGGTCGCGCGCTCATAAGTAAAGGGCTTCATCCTTGCCTCCTGGTCGACTGCGGTCCGGCAACCTCGGTCATCGCCTCGACAATGTTGGAATAGGCGCCGCACCGGCAGATGTTGCCGCTCATCCGCTCGCGGATCTCCGCCTCGCTGAAACGCACGGGCGAGGTCAGATCGGCCGTTACGTGGCTCGGGATGCCGGCCTTGATCTCGCCGAGCACTGCCACGCCCGACACGATCTGCCCGGGGGTGCAGTAGCCACACTGGTACCCGTCATGCTTGATGAAGGCCGCCTGCATCGGATGGAGATTGTCGGGCGTGCCAAGTCCCTCGATCGTCGTGACCTCGCCGCCCTGGTGCATCACGGCGAGCGTCAGGCAGGAATAGATCCGCACGCCGTCCACGATCACCGTGCAGGCGCCGCACTGGCCGTGGTCGCAGCCCTTCTTGGAGCCGGTGAGGTGAAGGTGCTCGCGCAGCATGTCGAGCAGCGTCGTTCGCGTGTCGAGGTCGAGCGCCTGCGCCCTTCCATTCACGTTGACAGACACGCGGGCCATCGTCGGAAGCACCGAGTTGGCCTGCTGAGCCGTTGCGCTGGACGAGGCGCCGGCGGCGGCAACCGCCACGGAGGCAGCCGTACCCGCCATTACGGCACGCCGGTTTACGTCAAGGTCGCCGGGAACCGGCATCAAGGCCTCCATTTGTGTGATCGTGTCCGCCTGCACTCGACGCTATTCCGAGAGCGATCGCGGCTTCTGCGGTCAAAGATCGGACCGGCCGCATGTTCCGGGTCGGTACTGGATCATCAGGCGGGCGCACGAAGACGTGAGGTCCGACCCGACCCGGATCTGGCGCAGGTGTCGGCCGAACGAGCAGGTCAGCCGGCAATGCCCGTCTGGCGAACGGGGGACCGCACGAGCCAAGCCTGACGCGGCCAGCTCGACTATCGGCGGCGTCGAAGGCCTTGGGTGACTGCGCTACCCATCTAGAATCTCATCACCTGGGCGCGCGGCGGCGCCGACAAGTCGTTCCTCGCGCAGGAGGTCGGCCTCGCGCTCCAGCATGGCGCGGCTTCGATCTCGCAGCCTGCGAGCGGGAACCCCGGCATAGATGCCCCAGGGCGCGAGGTCCTGCTTGACCAGCGAGAGCGAGCCGACGGTCGCGCCTTCTCCGATCACGAGTCCGGGCAATACGATCGTCGATGCTCCCAGAACGACGTGCCGCCCGATCGTCACGGGACCCGATGTTATCGCGAGGTATTTCTCCGGCACGGTTGGGCCGGTAAGGGCGGCTCCGCTGTAATCGTCGTTCCTCGTGTAGACGGTAACGCCGCGGCTCAGGCCGACAAAGTCCTCGATCACCAGACCTGCGGCGCCCGAGAGGAAAACGTATCCGGCGATATGCACATGATCGCCGATCCTGATCGATCCCGAGCCTGCGATGAGGCAGGTGAACGGATCGATGCGCACGTTGCTGCCGACCGACAGTCGATCGAGGCCGACCATCACGCAGGTGCTGTGGACGGCTACGTTGCGGCCCACGCTCGCAATCCCAAGCGCCCGCAATGCGTCCTCGTTGAGATACGAACCACCGTAAGTGATCACGACCGGGTGCTCCTGAGCCAACCGTCTCGGTCCTTGGGCGGTCGCCGTGGTAGGCTACCGCTCGAACGGAACATGAGCCAGCGCCGAGCCGCTGCCTGCGGGACGGGGAACAGGCTGATGAAGCGCTTAGTGTATCCGGAGGTGCCCAGCCCGGAAGCTTGGCTTCCCTTTCTCCGCCTGAGCTACGATGCGGGCTATTACAGCAATTTCGGCCCCAATTCCTGCATCTTCGAAGCGGAGTTGAAGGCGTTTCTCGGCACCCGTCGGGACGTCGTGACGGTCGCGAATGCCACGGTGGGCTTGGCCGCGACCCTGCTGGCGATGAACGTCCGAGGCTTGGTCGCCATCCCTGCTTTCACCTTTCCCGCGACGGCGAGCGCTGTCTATCAGGCCGGATGTGACCCCATCGTGGTCGATGTGTGCGAGCGAAGCTGGGAGATGGATCCGGCGGAGCTCAACCGGGTGCTGGACCAGCACTCCGTCGCGGCCATCATCCATGTGCGTCCATTCGGGCTTTCTCGCGACCTCGACGGCATCGGGACCATCGCCAGAGTCCGGGGCTTGCCGCTGATCGTCGACGCGGCGGCCGGGTTTGGCGGGCGAACAGGCCGCGACCAACCCGCCGGGGACGCCGGCGTGGCCGAGGTGTTCTCCTTCCACGCGACGAAGCCGCTCGGCGTAGGCGAGGGCGGGGCCGTCATCGCGGAGTCTGGACTCGCCGCCGAAATCCGCAACGTCACCAATTTCGCGCTCGGTCGAGGAAAGGGCGATCTGCGGTGGGGCGTGAACGGCAAGATGAGCGAGTTCCACGCTGCCGTCGGTCGCGCAGCGCTCGCCGGGCACGCTGAGCGCCTTGCCCGGCGCGGGAGGCAAGTGCGGCGTTTCTCGGAACTCCTCGACATGCCGGGAACCGTGCTGCCCTACGATCCCGGCTCGCCTCCCTGGCAGGTTCTTCCGGTTCGGCTCCCGGGGTCGGATGCCGGCGCCGCAAAAGCGGCCCTGGCGTCGGTCGGCTACGAGACGCGGGTCTATTACGAGCCGGCCATCGCGGGCCTCGGCCAAGCGTCGCCGCCGCCGGTTGCGACGCGGCTCGCTCGCGAGATGTTGAGCCTTCCCATCGGCCCGCACATCGACGATGCCGATCAGGACGCAATCGCAGGTGCTCTCAGGGCGTTCCTGGGCCAGCCTGTTGCCGCCACTCAGGCGAGCTGAAACGGGAACTCGGAACCGAAGTTGTCGCGGACAAAACGCTGTAGCATCAGGTTGCTGCCGCTGAGGTCCTGGCCGAGAAATTCCGAATACGCGTCCGCACCTGTGAAGATCCTGTTCCGGTCGACGACGTCCGGTCGAAGATAGTGCAGGATGCGGATATCAGCGAGAGCGTCGGGGTATCGCGCATCAGCGCTGGGATCGTTTGGAAAGTTGTAGGTCAAGGGCAAGGGGATCGCGTTGAGGTCGAGGTCCGTGACCGCCAGGGTGAGAGCAACTTGCGCCGAGAAATAGGGATCATGCATGCGCTCCGCTGCTGATTGCCTGAGGGCCCTGTAGCGGGCTCGAAACAGCGGCAGGATCGACCCTGCAATGAAGACGACGCCGAAATTGACGTAGAAGGGACCTTTCGCACGCTCCGGCTCGTCGGGAGAGGCGAGAGTGTATGTGTGGTCGAACTTGAGGGGCCGCTCGATCAGGCCGGCCGCGAGAGACATCCAATCGCCCATCGAAGCCGGCCCTGTCCCTGTCGGGAAGGAGAAGTGAGCGACGGTCCCCGCCACAGCCCGCTCTTCGAACACCCGATCCAGGATCTCCTCCAAAGGGCCGATCGGCATGGTGTCGGCGTCCACCAGCACGACGACGTCCGTATCGACCGGCGCTGACCACAGCCTGGTGTCGCCCTGGGCGAAATAGCCGTGCTGTTCGAAGTCGCGTTGCTTGAGAAACAGCAATTCCACGTCGCTCAATGCGGCATGCCATCGGCGAAAGGCGTCCATATCCACTGGTCCGCCAAAAAAGACGCGGAGGTCCGGGCGCCAATTCGTCCAGCGAAGGCGGGTGAGGGCGAGGCGAAAGGCGGCGATCTGCGAGAAGAAGCCGGCATTCGGGCTCGCTGGAGCGAGGAACGTGACGTGTCGCACGAATGTTCACGCAAGTGGGAGAGATCGGCGAACCAAGTCGAGCCTAGCTGCCATCGATACGATCACGCCACTCTCTCCCGCTGTATCGGGGCGGGCAGAATGGCTTGGAACAGCCCGTATCGAGAAATGGCGGAAGGGGTGGGATTCGAACCCACGGTGGAGTCGCCCCCACGGCGGTTTTCAAGACCGCTGCCTTAAACCGCTCGGCCACCCTTCCAAATGCCGGAACCACGAGGTTCGGGGCCCACCGGCCCGATCGGGACTTTCGCTCGCCACCGGTTTCGACCCGTCAGCCGACGATCTTGTCTATGGCCCCGCGAAGAGCGGCGTCAACCGTCGCGGCGGCGCCGGGATGCGACGACGAACCAACCTCCTTGACCGACACGAACGGACTGTCCCTCCTGCCGACCGCGGCCCCCTTTCCGCGGGCAGGTCCGGCGGAACGCGCGCCTTCTCTCCCGCTCCTGAGGGGTGATGTCATGAACTCCCATCTTCTGGCCTTCGCTGCCGCAGCCGCGGTTGCACTCACCGGGTCGGTCGTCAAGGCCCAGCCGCTTGCACCGCCGCGCTACCAGACTCCGGCCGCGAACGACAATTCGGACCGCGCCGCCACCACGGCCTTCGTGCGGGCGACCCTTGGCGGCGGGCTGCCCTTCGCGACCGACCCGCTCAAAGTCGCCCCCGGGCAGATGTTCGTCGGCCCGAGCGGGGCCAACCCCTTCGCAGGTCCCTATCCGGCGCATCTGAGCGGGATCGGGGGAACGGGCTTCTACGACGCCGGCTACCTCGGACAGAACGGCATGTTCATGCCGAACGGCACGATGACGGTTGGTCTGCCCCATCCCTACGGCAACATGACGACGGGCAGCACCGGCATGTTCGCGGTCGGCTCGTCCCGGTCCGGCTGCGTCTCCGGCTACACGGATCCGTCCCAGGTCGCCGGCTATTACGAGAACGGTGCGGCGGCGATCTGCAGTTCCGCCGACAGCCAGCCCCTGATGGGCATGGCTGTCGGCACCTTCACGGCGACGACCTTCACGCCGAGCGCCCCGATCGTGCAGACGTCATCGCTGTTCATCAAGAAAGGGATGTGGCTCCGGACGGCCGACGATCCGCCGATCAACGGGCAGGTGACCGCGGTCACGGTGAATGGCTCGGGCGGCGTCACGCAGATCACCGTCGCCGGCTGGTATCAGATCAACGCGGGCGGATATCGTCAGGTGGGTGGCGTCACGCCTGCGTCCGGGCGGATCTACATCAATCCGCAGGACAAGCAGTGGGTGAACCTGCCGGCGCTGTTCCTGAACTCCTTCTCGACGACCGGCAACGTCACGTCGGGCAGCGCCACGATCACGGGCGTCGCCTCGACGAACGGCATCATGCCGAATGGGCAACTGCTCTTCACGGGCGCGGCCTACGCCACCTCGCTGTTCCCGGCCGGGACCTACGTGAAGGACATCGATCCGGTCGCGAACACGATCACGGCGTCGAAGAATGCGACCGGCAGCGCGACCGGCGTTGCCGTCGCGATGACGGCCGGGACGCAGATGAACCATGGCGTCGTCGCCGAACTCGACATCTTCAACAAGGTGCCGTTCCTGCCCACCATCACGAAGGGAACGCTCACCACCACGGCCGACAGCTACACGATCACGGGGGTCACGAACGCGGCCGATCTTCGCCCATACATGTACCTTTTCGCCCCCGGCATCCCCGGAGGGCTCGCGGCCATCACGTCGATCGACGTAGCGACGGGCGCGGTCCGGATCAACTCCAAGGCGAGTTCGAGCGGGACCGCCGCCTACACGGCGACCTATTCCGTCGAAGAGGGTGGCACGGCCGTCGACTGCGCCGGCATCGATCAGGATGGCAATTCCTGCTATCTCCAGAGGGGCAACGTCGCTTTCGGCTTCAAATCGGCGGGTGCCCGCGAGGCAGCCTTCCTCCTCCGCCCGAACGGCTTCGCCCCGATCCCGAAATGGGGTTTTGCGGTCGACCATCAGGTCAACCCGGCGGCCACGAGCGTCGCCGACTTCGCGGTGCTGGGAACTGACGGCCTTCCGCTTTGGAAGGTGGACAGTTTTGGCAACTCGACCGGCGCGAGCTTCGCGTCCTTGGCAGATTACAAGGTCGGTTCGACGACGGTCCTCGACAACACGCCGTGGAGTGCGTTCACGCCGGCCGTCGCGAATACCGGCGGCGCCCTGACCGGTATCGCCTCGGCATCCATTCGCACGAAGCGCGTCGGGACCGTCATGCACGTCCAGGGCATGGTCACGATCACGACCAACGGGCCCACGACGGCCGGCCCCCTCACCATATCCGTTCCGCCGGCTGCCTATCCCGCGATCAGGGCCACGGTTCATGGCCACATGAGCGGCGGGCTAGCCCTCACCGGCTTCATCGCCGGAGGCGGGGCATTCGTCACGCTCACCAAGTATGACGGCACCTATCCCGGAGGCGACGGCATGACGATCGACTTCGCCGCCGCCTGGGAGGTCGCGCCGTGAGGCCGCCGAGATCTTTGCTGCGGCGGTCAGCCCTGGGTCTCGCCATCCCCGGTTAGCCGACAGCCTCCGCCGAAGTCGAAACTTGGAGCCTTCCTCGGCGAAGCAGGAGGCCAGAGCCAGGCTCTTTCTGCGTCCTCCGATCCCGTCATCACAGCAGTCCTTGATGCCAGGAGCCGGCCATACCCGGATCCCCGGATGCAGGGATCACCGCCGCACAGGATCATCGGCTCCGGTCATCGTCGGGCCGGTACGCCGACGCGCTTAACCGGACGTTAACCATGATGCCCGACACCTGATGATGTCCTTGGGTCCAAGGATCGCATGATCCGAGGCCCCCAGAATAACCGAGCGGAGCCGAAGCGGCCGGCCGGTTTTCGTGACCCGGTGAGAAAGGAACGCCGATGAAGGCGATCACATTCGTGACCCAGAAGGGTGGCAGCGGCAAGAGCACCTTGTGCATCTCGCTGGCTGTCGCCGCCCAGGAGGCGGGCCGATCGGTCTGCATCCTCGAAATGGACCGTCAGGCGACGGTCACGGACTGGGCCGAGCACCGGAGGGCGGAGACGCCCGAGGTCGCCCAGATCGATGCGACGCAGCTCGACGACATCATGCAGCGGCTGCGCGCATCCGATTTCGACTATGTTTTCATCGACACGCCGGGCGTCGACAGCCCGGGCAGCCTCGCGGCCATCCGCGCAGCCGATCTCTGCGTCGTCCCATGCCGGCCGACCCCGGCCGACCTGCGCGCGTTCAAGCCGACGCTGGCCGCCATCTACCGGCTCGAGAAGAAGTTCGCCTTCGTGCTGAACCAGACGCCGCCGCGGAGCTACCGCGTCCGCGACGCGGCGGACGGGCTCGCAGTCCTCGGCGTCCTCCCGGACGTCAACATCGTCATGCGGAACGACCACCAGGACGCGCTGGGCATGGGCCAGGGCGTCACCGAGTATAACCCGGCCGGAATGGCGGCCGCCGAGATCCGAAGCCTCTGGTCATGGATCGCCAAGCGAACGCAAGGATTGCAGAATGTCAAAGCCGCCTAAGCTCAGTCTTGCTTCGATCGTCGCCGCCGCGGCGCCTCCGAGCCGGCAGAGCGCCGAAATCGTCCAGCTCTCATCGGGCGGTCCGGCGGCAGGCTCGAATCCCCGCGGCACCCTGAAGGAACGGGCAAAACAGCTCTCGGTCTATCTCGAGCCGCCGGTCTACGATCAGCTGCGGGATATGGCCTATTCGGAAAGGGCGAAAATTCATCAGCTTATGCTGGAAGCCCTCGACCTCTTATTCAAGGCGAGGGGGGCGCTGTCGATCGACCAGCTCAATCCGCCCCGTTAGATCCTGTCGTGGATGAAGTCAGCCCGTGATCGCTTTGCGATCGCGGGCTTTTTCGGTCGGAACGTTACTCGACGGGGATTTCGGCTTCAGGCCCGCGACAGTGAGTAGCTCACACGACGGTCGAGGCCCAGGCTTGAACGCAGGGCGAGATGCTCAGGGGTGCCGGTCGCTCGGATCGCGAGGAATTTCTTAAGGTCACGGTCACAAAGTGCCGGCTTCGAGGCGCCGGGATGGCCGGCACGCGCGGTCGAGACCGCGCTGATCGCCGGAGATGTGAGTTGCGAAAGCGAGTTCGGTCGATACTGCGGAAGGCAGGTCGAACGTCATGGAGCGACGGGTCCAAGGCCCGTCGGAGCTCGGCGGCCCGCGCCTGCCTGGTTGCCTGCCGGGACCGCGCTCGTCGTCGCGAATTGCGCCGGTTCGCCAACGGTCTCCGGACGTCACGCCAGCGAGTTGAAATACGGGGTGAAATCGAGCCCGCGCGTGATCCCGGAGGGTGAGCCGATCCCCAAAGGGGGAGGGCGGGAGATGGTCGGCAAGCCGTATGTCGTCGCCGGCCGAACCTACATGCCCCATCCGGGCCGTGGCTATGACCGGGAGGGCTGGGCCTCCTGGTACGGCACCGCCTTCCACGGCCGCCTCACAGCCAATGGCGAGATCTTCGACCGATCCTCGATCGCGGCCGCGCATCCGACGCTGCCACTCCCAAGCTACGTGCGGGTCACGAATGTCGTGAATGGGCGTTCGATGATCGTGCGGGTCAACGACCGCGGTCCCTATGAACAAAGCCGCATCATCGACCTGTCGGAGCGAGCGGCCGACGCACTCGGCTTCCGGCGCAAGGGAACCGGCCGGGTTCGAGTCCAGTATGTCGGCAAGGCTGCGCTCGGGGGCAGCGACGACGAGAGGCTGATGGCGAGCCTCACCTCGGACGGGACGCCGGCTTCGATCTCGCCCGGCCCCCGCGGGGTCATGCTGGCCGGATTGTCGGAACAGGCTCGTCCCGCCGACATCAGGCGATCGGAGCCGGCCCGGAGCGATCGCAAACCGCTTCCGGAATTCGCCGAGCCCGTTCTTCCCGGCTCGGCCGCCGCTCGCCCCACACGGGTCGCGGCGGGGGAGGCGCCCGCCCGGCCCGAGCCGGAGCGCCGCCCGATGGATATCCGGCCGCCGGCCCGCCCCGAGGTCGCCGGGATCTACTGACAGGATTCCGGTCCCGCCTTCTCATCGGTGGGCGGACCCGCTAACCACGGCCATGGCCGAGACCTCCGCCTGCCGGATCGACGCGCCCCCCCTCGGCCGCTTCATTTCCTTTGAAGGCGGCGAGGGCGCCGGGAAGTCGACCCAGATTCAACGACTTCGACACCGACTTGCCGCGCATGGCTTCGACACCATCGTGACGCGCGAACCCGGCGGCTCACCTCGGGCGGAAGAGATCCGCGCTATCCTGCTGTCAGGACGCGCGAAAGGGCATGGGGCACTCGCCGAGACTCTGCTCTTTGCGGCGGCGCGGGCTGATCATGTCGACCACACGATCGAGCCTGCTCTCGGGCGAGGGGCGTTCGTGCTTTGCGACCGGTTCATCGACTCGACCCGCGTCTACCAGGGCGCGCTCGCGGGGCTGCCGGACACGGTTCTCGGCGCCCTAGAGCGAGCCACCATCGGCGACACCCGGCCGGACCTGACGCTGATCCTCGACCTCCCGGTCGAGATCGGGCTTGTCCGGGCTGGAGCGCGGCGCACCGCGAGGGGGGAGACCGTGGACCGGTTCGAGGCGGAAGACGCGAGCTATCATGCCGAAATCCGCCGGGCGTTCCTCGCCATCGCGCAACGCGAACCGGAGCGCTGCGTCGTGGTCGACGCGGGCGGTTCTCCGGATGAGGTCGAGGCCCGGATCTGGTCCGCCGTCGAGGCTCGGCTCGGTGGTTGGAAGAGGGCGAGCCGTGTCGGCTGAGCCACTCAGCGAGGAGGTTCCGCATCCGCGCGACCGGCACGTCCTCATCGGCCAGGGTCACGCGGCAGCGACCTTGCTCGAGGCGGAGGGGGCAGGGCGGCTTCACCATGCCTGGCTGATCGGCGGGCCGGAGGGGATCGGCAAGGCAACGCTCGCCTACCGCTTCGCACGTTGGCTTCTCGCACCGGCGGCCGAGAGGGTCGCGGGAGAGGACGGGCTATCCGTCGATCCCGCAGGCCGGACGGCTCGGCAGATCACGGCCGGGTCGCACCCGAACCTGCTCATCCTCGAACGTGCCTCCCCGGATGGCGAGAAGGCGGCCCCGAAGACGATCTCGGTCGATGCCGTCCGAAAGGCGCTCTCCTTCTTCGCCTCGACCGCCGCGGACGGAGGGCGGCGCATCTGCATCATCGATGCGCTCGACGATCTCACCCCACCGGCCGCGAACGCGCTTCTGAAGACGGTCGAGGAGCCGCCCACCCGCGGGCTTGTCCTCATCGTCAGCCATGCGCCGCGGCGCGCCTTGCCGACGATCCGCTCACGCTGCCGCAAGCTCGCCTTGCAGCCGCTTTCGAGCGTTGATGTCGGCCAGGTGCTGAGGACGCTCGGACCCGGAATTCAGGGTATCCCGGACGAACGATTGACGCGCGCGGCCGAATCCTCGGACGGATCGGTCGCCCGCGCCCTGACGCTCCTCGACGGCAAACGCCTCGCGCTCCTCGATGAGCTGAACCGCTTGCTGGACGACCTCCCCGGCACCCCGCTCCCGCGCATCCTCACCCTCGCCGAGAAGCTCGGTGACCGCCGGGCCGAGCAGGATTTCGGCTTTGCCATCCAATCGCTCCTACGATGGCTTGAACGACGCGTCGAGGCCGGGCAGCATCTCGGGGCGGCGCGCCTTGCCCCCCTCGCGGAGGTATGTGAAAACGTGACCGAGGCTGCCCGATCGGTTGAGGTCTACAACCTCGAGCGGCGTGCTTTCATCGTGTCGATCTTCGGGGATCTGGCCGAGGCGGTCCGAGCGGCGGCCTGAAGCCGCTCCGGTTCAGTGCAGGTTCCGGATGGCCCGCCCGGCCTATTACATCACCACCGCCATCTCCTACCCGAACGGCCTGCCGCATATCGGGCACGCCTACGAGGTGATCGCGGCGGACG
Source organism: uncultured Enterovirga sp. (assembly GCF_964242715.1). Lineage (NCBI taxonomy): Bacteria > Pseudomonadati > Pseudomonadota > Alphaproteobacteria > Hyphomicrobiales > Methylobacteriaceae > Enterovirga > uncultured Enterovirga sp. Next base: position 114,522 of record NZ_CAXTAZ010000002.1, on the reverse strand, counting down.
CGATCGCCCGCTTCAAGCGGATCGACGGCTTCGACGTCTTCTTCATGACGGGGACCGACGAGCACGGGCTCAAGATCCAGCAGACCGCGGACCGGGCCGGCACCACGCCGCAGGCCTTCGTCGACGAGATGGCGCCGAAATTCCGCGACGTCGCAACGCTCCTCGACTGTTCCTTCGACCGTTTCATCCGGACCACGGACCCGGATCATCGACGGGCGAGCGAAGAGGTCTGGCGCCGGATGCTGGCGGCCGGCGACATCTACCCGTCGAAATATGCCGGCTGGTACTCGGTCCGGGACGAGGCCTATTTCGACGAATCCGAATTGGCGACGGCGCCTGACGGGAGCCGTCTCGCCCCGACCGGCAGTCCGGTCGAGTGGGTGGAGGAGGAGAGCTACTTCTTCCGCCTCTCGGCCTATGGTGATCGCCTGCTCGCGCATTACGGCGAGCATCCGGACTTCATCGGCCCGGAGACGCGCCGGAACGAGATCGTGGCCTTCATCAATCGGGGCCTCGAGGATCTCTCGATCAGCCGCACGACCTTTGCCTGGGGCGTGCCCGTGCCGGATGACCCGGCCCATGTCATGTATGTGTGGGTCGACGCGCTGACGAACTACCTCACGGGCACGGGCTTCCCGGACGAGACCTCGCCGCTCTGGCGTTTCTGGCCGGCCGACCTGCACGTTATCGGCAAGGACATCGTGCGCTTCCACACGGTGTATTGGCCGGCCTTCCTGATGTCGGCGGGACTCGCGCTGCCGAAGCGCGTCTTCGGCCACGGCTTCCTGTTCAACAGGGGCGAGAAGATGTCGAAGTCGGTCGGGAACGTGATCGATCCGATCGCGCTCGCCGGGGTCTACGGCGTCGATCAGTTGCGCTACTTCTTCCTGCGCGAGGTGCCGTTCGGGCAGGACGGGAACTACTCGCACGAGGCGATCGTCACGCGCATCAATGCCGACCTCGCGAACGATCTCGGCAACCTGGCGCAGCGCTCCCTCACCATGATCGCCCGGAATTGCGAGGGAAGGGTGCCCGAAGCGGGCGTCCTCCTGCCGGTCGACGAGGCGCTGCTCGCGCTGGCCGGGAGCCTGCCCGGGAAGGCGAGGGCGGCCATGCAGGACTTTGCCCTCCACACGATCCTGTCCGAGATCTGGGCCGTCGTTGCCGAGACGAACCGCTATTTCGCGTCACAGGAACCTTGGATCCTCCGAAAACAGGATCCTGCCCGGATGGCGACGGTGCTCTACGTGACGGCCGAGACGCTCCGGGCGATCGGGATCCTCGCCCAGCCCTTCATTCCGCGGGCGGCGGCGAAACTCCTCGACCTCCTGGCCGTTGCCGACGACCAGCGTTCGCTGGCGGATGTCGGGGAGCCCGGCCGGCTTGTCGCCGGGACCGGACTGCCTGCCCCGCAGGCGATATTTCCCCGCTACGTCGAAGCCGAGGGCTGAGGCGGAGCCGTCTCCCGAAGCCGTCGCCTGAGGAGACACGATGCCCGCTCCCGCCTTCATGTTCGCCACCGGGATCGAGAACTCGAACCCGACCATCCGGGGCGGATCGCACAGGGTGGACGAACTCGAATCCTGCGGCTTCTACAAACACTGGCGAACGGATTTCGACCTCGTCCGGGATCTCGGCATCCATTTTCTCCGCTACGGCCCCCCGATCCACACGACGTTCCTGAGACCCGGCCGCTATGATTGGGAGTTCTCGGACCTGACCTTCGGGCGGCTCAAGGAACTCGACATCGCGCCGATCGTCGATCTCTGCCATTTCGGCGTGCCGGACTGGATCGGCAACTTCCAGAACCCGGACTTTCCGGCCCTCTTCGCCCGCTACGCGAGGGACTTCGCGGACCGCTATCCCTGGGTGCAGCTCTATACGCCCGTCAACGAGATGTATGTCTGCGCGACCTTCTCGGCCGCCTACGGCCTGTGGAACGAGCAGCTCTCCTCCGACAAGGCTTTCGTCACGGCCCTGAAGCACATCGTCAAGGCGAACGTGCTGGCGATGTCGGCGATCCTCGAGGTTCGGCCGGACGCGCTCTTTATCCAGAGCGAGTCCTCGGAATATTTCCACGCCGAGAACCCGAAGGCGATCAAGCCGGCAGAGATCCAGAATGCCCGGCGCTTCCTCCCGCTGGATCTCAATTACGGGCGTCGAATCGAATCGGAGATGTACGAGCTCCTGATGGACAACGGCATGACCCGGAAGGAGTATCATTTCTTCCTGGAGAACAACCTCAAGCATCATTGCATCATGGGCAATGACTATTACGAGACGAACGAACACCGCGTCGCCGCCGACGGCAGCTGGCGTCCTTCGGGCGAGATTTTTGGCTATTCCGAGATCACGCGACAATACTACAATCGTTACCGGTTGCCGGTGATGCACACCGAGACGAACTTTCACCAGGGCCAGGGGGAGGCGGCCGTCAACTGGCTCTGGAAGGAATGGGCCAACGTGCTCCGGGTCCGCAATTCCGGCGTGCCGATGGTCGGCTTCACCTGGTACTCGCTCACCGACCAGGTGGATTGGGACACGACGCTCCGGGAGACGAACGGCACCGTCAATCCGCTCGGCCTCTACGATCTCGACCGCAACATCCGCCCCGTGGGGACGGCCTACCGTCAGCTCATCGCCGATTGGCGCGACGTGTTGCCGTCTCAGAGCGTCTGCCTGACCGTCCCGGTCGTGTTCCCGAGCGAGTTCGAGGAGCCGCTTGCGAGAAAGCGGCGCGATGCGGCGAGAGCCGACCGACCGAAGCGTGAGCGCCTGCTTCGTGAGCTGGAAGCCCAGACATGAGCGCCCGCTTCGCCGGCAAGGTCGCCATCGTGACGGGGGCGGCGAGCGGCATCGGGCTTGCCACCGCCATGCGTTTTGGCTCTGAAGGAGCGAGCGTCGTCATCGCCGACCTGAACGGAGACGCGGCCATCGCCGCCGCCGGCCGGCTGGAAGGGCAGGGGGCCTCGGCTACGTTCGGACTCGCCTGCGACGTCGCCTCCGAAGCCGCCGTCGAGGCCTGCGTGGCCGCCACGATCGCCCGGTTCGGACGCCTCGATGTGGTCGTCAACAACGCCGGCATGATGCTTTTCAAGCCGCTCGAGGATTTCACGGGAGCGGACTGGACGAAGGTGCTCGGGGTCGATCTGCTCGGTGCCGTCCATTTCACCCGGCAGGCTTTCCTGCACATGTCCGGCGGCGCGATCGTCAACGTGTCGAGCGTTCATGCCGAACGCACCACGCCGCTGGTCGCGCCTTATGCAGCGGCAAAAGCTGCGGTCCTCTCGCTCACCCGTTCCACCGCGATCGAGGGGAGGGCGAAGGGCATTCGCTGCAATGCCGTCCTGCCGGGAGCCGTCGATACGCCCATGCTGTGGGAGAATCCGAACGTGAAATCCGGGATCGAGACCATCGACAAGAACGACGTCGGGCGGCCGGAGGACATCGCAGCCGCGATCGCCTATCTCGCCTCGGATGACGCGCTCTTCGTGACAGGCGCCGCCTTGCAGGTGGACGGCGGCCGCCTCGGCAAGCTTTGATGACGCGGCCCGTTCCTTGCCCGACAACCACGAACCCATGCTGATCGACAGCCACTGCCATCTCGATTTCCCGGCACTCGCCAGCGACTTGCCGGAGGTACTCGCCCGCGCCCGCGCGGCGGGGGTGAGCCGGATGGTCACGATCTCGACCCGGGTCGCCCACGAAGCTCGCTACCGGGACATCTCGGAAGCCCATCCCGACGTCTTTTTCACGATCGGCACCCATCCGCACAACGCCGCCGAAGAACCGGACGTCCCGGTGGCCGAGATCGTCCGGCTCTCCACGCATCCCCGCTGCATCGCGATCGGCGAGGCGGGGCTCGATTTCCACTACGACTGCGCGCCCCGCGACGTGCAGGAGCGCGTGTTCCGGAACCATATCGCGGCAGCCCGCGAGACCGGTCTGCCGCTCGTCATCCATGCCCGCGACGCGGACGAGGTCATGAGCCGCATCCTGCGGGAGGAGCACGGGCGAGGGCGGTTCGACGCCGTCCTCCACTGCTTCTCCTCCGGCGAAGCGCTCGCGAGGACCGGGATCGAGCTCGGCTTCTCACTGTCGCTGTCCGGCATTCTCACCTTCCGGGCCTCGAGCGAGCTCCGGCGCATCGTGGCCGAGATCGTGCCCCGCGACCGGCTGCTGGTGGAGACGGACGCGCCCTACCTCGCGCCGATGCCGCATCGCGGCCGCACCAACGAGCCGGCCTATGTGGTCGAGACCGCCCGCGTGCTGGCCGAGACGGTCGGCGTGTCTGTCGATGAGATCGCGCGATTGACGAGCGCGAACTTTGCCCGGCTCTTCGCCAAGGCGCGTCCCTTCCTCGGCGACGAGGTTCGGAGCGAAGCGGCATGAGCCTCTCGGTCACGATCCTGGGCTGCGGGTCCTCCGCCGGCGTTCCCCGCGTCGGGTCCGGCTGGGGCGCCTGCGATCCGACGAACCCTAAGAACCGACGCCGGCGCTGCTCCATCCTGGTCGAGAGAGCGACACCGGGGGGCACGACCTCCGTCCTCGTCGACACCTCGCCCGACCTTCGCGAGCAGCTGCTCGACGCAGACGTACGCCGGCTCGACGGCGTGATCATCACGCATGACCACGCCGATCATATCCATGGCATCGACGACCTGCGCCCGCTCGTGATCCACATGCGGCGCCGCCTTCGGCTTTATGCCGACGCGACCACGAGCGAGGTGCTGAACGCGCGATTCGGCTATTGCTTCCGCTCGCCGCCCGGAAGCCAATACCCGCCGCTTGTCGACGAGCACCGGATCGCAGTCGGCCAGTTCGTCGAGGTCGACGGACCGGGCGGTATCGTGTCGGCCTTGCCCTTCGACATGGAGCACGGCTCGATTCGAGCGCTCGGCCTGCGCTTCGGCGACATCGCCTATGCGAGCGACGTGAGCCGCATGCCGGACGAGAGCATCGCGGCCCTGGCCGGGCTCGACCTCCTGATCCTCGATGCGCTCCGCTACACGCCGCATCCGACGCATTTCTCCGTCTCGGAAGCGCTGGCGCTCATCGAACGCCTGCGGCCGAGGCGTGCCGTGCTGACGAACCTGCATACGGACGTCGATTACGAAACGCTCCGCAGAGAACTCCCGGCCGGGATCGTTCCGGCTTTCGACGGGATGCGGCTGGAGGCTGAATGAGGATCGATCCAATCGCCGAAAGCCCCCCACACGTCAGCCCGCCTCACTATTGGTTCCATAATATATCTTATGCGAATGGTGCATGGGGGTCTCCCCTGTTGGGGCCGGAGCGGTTTGGACGTGTCGAGCGCCGCGTCCGCGGTTGCTGCCCAGTGTCGGAACCGCGCCTCGCGATGGGCTCGCGATGACGGCGGAACCAGCCGACGACGATGTCCGGCCTTCGCGTGACATCGCCGACCTGATCCGGATCATGGCGCGGCTGCGCGATCCGGAACGCGGCTGTTCCTGGGATCTCGAACAGAGCTTCGCGACGATCGCGCCCTACACGATCGAGGAAGCCTATGAGGTGGCCGATGCGGTCGCGCGCGGCGATCTCGATGACTTGCGCGACGAGCTGGGCGACCTGCTGCTCCAGGTCGTCTTCCAGGCGCGGCTGGCGGAAGAGCAGGACGCCTTCGCCTTCGGAGACGTCGTCGAGGCGATCACCGCGAAGCTGATCCGACGGCACCCGCATGTCTTCGGCGAGGCCCGGTCGCTCTCGCCGGAGGCCGTGAAAGCCCTTTGGGACCAGATCAAGCGCGCGGAGCGCGCCGAGAAGGCAGCCAGGGGCCAGGTACCTGCGGCCCGGAGCGCGCTCGACGGCGTGCCGCCGGCTCTCCCGGCGTTGTCCCGGAGCGACAAACTCGCCCGGAAGGCCGCGGCGGTCGGGTTCGCTTGGCCCGATCTCCGCCCGGTCTTGGCGAAGGTGGAGGAGGAACTCGCGGAATTGCGGCAGGCGGTCGAGGCCGGGGGCAGGGCCGAGATCGAGGACGAATTCGGCGACCTCCTCTTCACGGTCGCCAATCTCGGCCAATATCTCCGGGCCGACCCCGAGGCGACGCTTGCGGCCGCCAATCGCAAGTTCGAGCGGCGTTTCCGAGGCATGGAAACCAAATTGGTTGAAGGCGGCAGGTCTCTCGACCAATTTGGTCTGACCGAGATGGATGAGGCTTGGGCTTCCGTGAAGCGCGACGAGCGCGAGGCGCTCAGCCGATCTTCTCGGCCTCCGGAAAGCGCGTGAGTAGGCGGGGCACCTTCTCCGGCGCTACGCGGGCCACCACCTTGACCTCGCCGCCCTCCCCGTCTTCGCGGTGGATGATCTCGGTCTGCTCGTAGAGCCAATGCAGCCCGCTGCCGTCCTCGGCCGGGAGCGCCAGACGGTAGCTTGGCCGCCCGGCCACCACCCGCTGCTCGAGCCCGGCGAGCAGCTCCGTGATCCCCTCCCCGGTCGCGGCCGAGATCAGGCTCGGGCGCTGCTCGGCCGGGAGCCGCGCTGCGGTCGCGGCGAGCCGCTCGCGCTCGTCAGGCGGCAGGAGGTCCGACTTGTTCCAGACCTCGACGATGCGGCCCCGGTCGTTCATGTCGATGCCGAGCTGGTTCAGCACCTCCTCGACATCGGCCGCCTCGGCCTCGGTTTCGCCATGCGAGATGTCACGGACGTGGAGAAGCACGTCCGCCTCGACCACGTCTTCGAGCGTTGCCCGGAATGCTGCGACCAGCATCGTCGGAAGGTCCGAGATAAAGCCGACCGTATCCGACAGGATGGCGGTCTCGCCCTGCGGTAGCTGGATCGCTCGGGAGGTCGGATCGAGGGTCGCGAAGAGAAGGTTTTCGGCGAAGACGTCGGCCGAGGTCAGGCGGTTGAAGAGCGTCGACTTGCCGGCATTCGTGTAGCCGACCAGGGCGATGATCGGATACGGCACGCGGCGGCGGCTCGCCCGGTGCAGCGAGCGGGTCTGCTTGACGCCTTCGAGATCCCGCTCGATCCGCCGCATGCGGTCCTGGATCAGGCGGCGGTCCGCTTCGATCTGGGTCTCGCCCGGGCCGCCGAGGAAGCCGAAGCCGCCGCGCTGGCGCTCGAGATGGGTCCAGGAGCGGACGAGCCGGCTCTTCTGGTAGGCGAGGTGGGCGAGTTCGACCTGAAGGGAGCCCTCCTTGGTACGGGCCCTGCGGCCGAAGATCTCGAGAATAAGGCCGGTCCGGTCGATGACCTTGGCGCCCCAGGCCTTTTCCAGGTTGCGCTGCTGCACCGGCGAGAGCGCGCAATCCATGACGACGAGCCCGGCATCCTCGGCGGCGACGATGCCGGCGATCTCCAGAACCTTGCCGCTGCCGATATAGGTCGCCGGACGAGGGTTCGAGACCGGGATCGTATCCCGTACGACGACCTCGAGGTCGATCGCCATCGCGAGCCCGACCGCCTCGTCGAGGCGCGCCGCGATCGGGCGCGCCGTGGGCTTCTCCGCCGGGTGCCCGGACCGGGGCCCTCCCCTCGTCCGGCCACGCGTCAGGTAGGGCCCGAACACGACCGTGCGGGTTCGGGCTGCGATGTCGTGCGCGGGCTTCTCCCGTCCGAGACGGTCCGCGTCGTTCTGGTTCGGGCCGGTCAACGCCTTCCCGTTCGGTTGTCGAGGGCCGTCACGCCTTGTCGATCTCCTCCGGCTCGAAGAGCTGCACCGGGTGTCCGGGCATGACGGTCGAGATCGCGTGCTTGTAGACGAGCTGTGAATGGCCGTCGCGGCGAAGCAGCACGCAGAAACTGTCGAACCAGGTGACGATGCCTTGCAGCTTGACCCCGTTCACGAGGAAGATCGTGAGCGGGACCTTGTTCTTCCGGACATGGTTCAGGAAGGTGTCTTGTAGGTTTTGGCCGCGTTCGGTCGGCATGGAGTTTGTCCTGTAGGCCCGCACCGCCGGTCATCGTGGGCAGGCCGATGTTGTCATTGATCGAAGGAGCGAAGCCCCAGACCGGCCACCCTAATAGATGACGTCGGCCGGGCCGACGCAAGATCTGTACGCGGCCAGACCCTCTCGGATCGGCGGCGGTCAGCCTCCGATGCCGAGAAGCTTCAGCTTCCTGTGCAGCGCCGACCGCTCCATGCCGATGAACTCGGCCGTCCGCGAGATGTTGCCGGAGAAGCGCGCAATCTGGGCGACGAGGTATTCACGCTCGAAGATTTCCCGGGCCTCCCGAAGCGGCAGGCTCATGAGGCGCTCGCCCCCTGCCCCGTTCGGCGTCGACGGAACCAGCGTGCCGATCTCGGACGGCAGCATGTCGGCCGTGATCTCGGCATCGACATCGGCCGAGGTCAGAATCATGAGCCGCTCGACGTTGTTGCGGAGCTGGCGCACGTTGCCCGGCCAGTCATGCGATTGCAGCACGGCCATCGCCTCCTGGCCGATGCGGCGTTTCGGGAGCCCGGTCGAGGCCGAGATCTGGTCCTGGAAGAACTCGATGAGCTCCGGCACGTCTTCCCGGCGTTCGGACAGGGACGGGATCCGGATCGGCACGACGCTGAGCCGGTGGAACAGGTCCTCGCGGACCCGGCCCTCGGCGATCTCGGTCGGCAGGTCGCGGCTCGATGACGACACGATCCGGACATCGACATGGACGCGCGCCGAGCCGCCGACGCGCTGGAAATTCTGGTCGACGAGCACCCGCAGGATCCTGCCCTGGACCTCGCGGGACATGTCGGCGATCTCGTCGATGTAAAGCGTGCCGCCATGGGCCTCTTCGAGCGCGCCGATGCGACGGCTCCGCTCGCCGTTCCCCTCCACGCCGAAGAGCTCGGCTTCCATGTTCTCGGGCGTGATCGTGGCCGCGTTGATGACCACGAAGGGGCCGGAGGCCCGGCTCGACAGGCTGTGGATTGTCCGGGAGGCGAGTTCCTTGCCGGTTCCGGGCGAGCCCGCGACCAGGATGCGGGCATTCGTCGGGGCCGCCCGCTCGATCGCCTGCCGCAGCTGGTTGATGACCGGCGAGCGGCCGGCGATGCGGCTCGCCTGGACCGAGCGGGACCGGAGGTCCCGCACCTCGCGCTTCAGCCGCCAGGCCTCGAGCGCCCGGTCGGCAACGAGGACCAGGCGGTCCGCCTTGAACGGCTTCTCGATGAAGTCGTAGGCGCCAGCCTTGATGGCCGACACCGCCGTTTCGACGTTGCCGTGACCGGAGATCATCACGACCGGCAGGTCGGGATGGTCCTTCTTCATCAGTTCCAGCACCTGGAGCCCGTCGAGGCGGCTGCCCTGGAGCCAGATGTCGAGGAAGACGAGATGCGGCCGACGCGCCTCGACGGCGGCCAACGCCTCGTCCGAGGAGCCGGCCGTGCGGGTGCCGTGACCCTCGTCCTCGAGGATGCCGGAGACGAGGTCCCGGATGTCGGTCTCGTCGTCGACGATGAGGATGTCGGTGCTCATGCGGTCACGCGCTGGCGCTGAGGGCGGGAATCCGGGGCGGCATCGGGGATATCGCCCTCGCGCTGCCTCGGGAAGATGAGCCGGACGAGGCCGCCCCGGCCGGCCGGGTTGTCGAGAAGCTCGATCCGCCCGCCATGGTCCTCCAGGATCTTGCCGACGATCGCGAGGCCGAGGCCTGTGCCTCCCTCACGGGTCGTCATGTAGGGCTCGAGCAGGCGCTGCCGGCCTTCGCTCGGAAAACCCTTGCCGGTATCGGCCACGTCGACCACGATCTCGTCATTCTCCCGCCTGACGGAGACATCGATCTCGGCCAGCCCCCGCGCGTCTTCGGGGACTTCGGCGATGGCCTCGGCCGCGTTCTTGACGATGTTCTGGACGGCCTGAGAGAGAAGCCGCCGATCGAAACTCGCGACGAGCGCCTCTGCGGGAAGCTGGTCCGTGAAGGTGATGTCCGGATGCGCGATCCGCATCATGAAGACGATCTGGCGAACGGTATCGACTACGTCCTCCTCGCCGATCGAGGGTTTCGGCATCCGGGCGAAGGACGAGAACTCGTCCACCATCCGCTTGATCTCGTCGACCTGCCTCACGATCGTGTTGGTGCATTGGTCGAAGATTTCGCGATCCTGGGTGATCTGCTTGCCGTATTTGCGCCGGATCCGCTCCGCGGACAGCTGGATCGGGGTGAGCGGGTTCTTGATCTCGTGCGCGATCCGGCGCGCCACGTCGGCCCAGGCGGAGGACCGCTGGGCGGTGACGAGATCGGTGATGTCGTCGAGTGTCACGATGAACCCTTTGTCCTCGCCTCGCGCCTGCTCGCTGGTCACGCGAATGTTCAACGTCCGGTCGCGGTTGCGCCTGGAAATCGGGATCTGCTGCTGAGCGAGCCGCAGGCGGCCTCCCCTCGCTTCTTCAAGCAATTGGGCGATTTCGGGGAGGATTGCGGTAATCGGCTGGCGGAGCAGTTGTTCCCGACGCGTGTCCAGCAATGCCTCGGCCGACGGGTTCACGATCGTGATCAGGCCGTGGGAATCGATGCCGATCACGGCCGCCGAGACGCCCGAAAGCACGGCCTCCATGAAGCGACGGCGCCGGTCGATGAGGTCGCTCGCCGCGGTCAGGCCGTCATGCTGGCGCCGAAGCTCCGCCGTCATCTTGTTGAAGGTCTCCCCGAGATGGGCTAGGTCGCCCTCCTGCTTACGGACGGGAACCTGAACGTAGAAATTCCCGGTCGCGACCTGGTCGGTCGCATGGATCAGCCGCCGAATGGGCGTGACGAGCCGGTTGGCGAAATTCAGCCCGAACCAGATCGCGGACAGGAGGACGATGAGCGCGATCAACGCGAACATCGACGCGAAGGCGATCTGGATCCCGACCCGCTTCTGCTCGAGTGCGAGGTAGTAATTGATCCCGGCCTGAGCCACGGGCGGGAACTCGACCGCGCGCGGATCGACCGCCCGCGCCACGAACAGGATTCGGCCGTCATGAGCCGGAAGCTTGAGAACCGCCCGGAAGATGTAGCCCGATCGCGGCACGAGACAGGTCGCCTCCGTGTCGCTCACGTCCTTGAGATCGTCGGCCGTCGGCGGCGTCAGCCCTTCCATGGCCTTGAGCTCGGCCTGTTCGACCACGGTCCCGTCCGGGTCGACGATCATGGCGAGCGGGAAGCCGAGAGATCCTGCACGAGACGACAGGAAATCGGCGAAGAGCTTCCGATCCGCGTCGAAGAGCAGCTTCGCGCGGTTCAGGTCGGACGCCATCAGCTGCGTCTCGCGGGCGAGTGTCCGGCATTGCGAGTCGCGATAGGCCTCGGCGATCTCGACCGTGTTCGACATCAGCGCCCGCAGCGAGCCCGCAAACCACGGGTCCAGGCCCCGGTTCAGGGTCGCGCTGGCCACGATGGCGACGAGGATCGCAGGCAGGGCGGCGACGAGGCTGAACAGCCCGACCACCCGCACATGCAGGCCCGCGCCCGCGACGCCGGCGAGGCGAGCCCGGACCAGGTCCCAGGCCTCCCAGGCCACGATCCCGATCAGGACGAGAACGAGGAGGACATTGAGAAGCAGGACCCAGCGGACGACTTCGTTCGTCGGGAGGATCGGTGTCAGGCCGGCGAGGACGAGGAAGGTGACGAGAGCCGAGCAGAGGGCCGCGCCGACGGCGAAAGCGCCGAGCAAGCCGGGCCCGCGTGGACCCGGCACCTTGACCTGATTTGCGCTTGCCCGCTCGGCTTCGCTCAAGAGGACCTCGCCCCGTGGATCCCGCGCGACGGTGATGCGCCTGGGCAACACCCGACGGAATAGGCTCGATCCTGGTGGAAGTCCAGGAGGCACACGGGCGCTGCCCTGGCGGGTAAGCGCACCCTCCCCTCTGGCCGACGCGGCCGCTCAGCGGCCGGTTCGCACCACCTGGAGGTCCAGGTCCCGCACCTTCTTACGGAGGGTATTGCGATTGACACCGAGAAGCTCGGCGGCCCGGATCTGATTGCCGCGTGTCGCGGCGAGTGCCGCCCCGATCAGCGGACCCTCGATGTCGCGCAGGATACGGTGATAGAGGCCGGGCGGCGGCAGGCTGTTCGGGTATTTTCGGAAATAGTCCGTGAGGTGCCGCTCGACGGACATGGACAGCGTCTCGCCCTCGACCACTGCGCTCGCCTCGACGCTCGTCGACATGCGGGGAAGCGTGTCGAGCTCGGATTCGACGATCGGTCCGGTGATCGTCTCCTGCGGATAGAGGGCCGCCAGGCGGCGAACCAGGTTCTCGAGTTCGCGTACGTTGCCGGGCCAGCGATAGCGCTTGAGGCGCTCCATGGCCTCGGAATCGACCTGCTTGCGGGGCAGACCCTCCTTCTCGACCAGCGTCACGAAATGGCGAACCAGATCCGGCAGGTCCTCGCTCCGCTCGCGCAGGGGCGGCAGGCGGAGCGGGACGACGTTCAAACGGAAGAACAAGTCCTCCCGGAAGATGCCGTTCTGGATGGAGATCCGCAGGTCCTTGTTCGTGGCGGCGATGATCCGGACATTCGTCTTGATCGGAAGGCGGCCACCGACGGTCGTGTATTCCCCCTGCTGCAGCACCCGCAGCAGCCGGGTCTGGGCCTCCATCGGCATGTCGCCGATCTCGTCGAGGAAGAGGGTTCCGCCTTCCGCCTGCTCGAACCGGCCGGCGCTGCGCGACATCGCGCCCGTGAAGGCGCCCTTCTCGTGGCCGAAGAGCTCGGATTCGATCAGGTCGCGCGGGATCGCGGCCATGTTGACGGCGACGAAGGGCCCTTTCCGTCGCTTGCCGTAATCGTGCAGCGCGCGGGCCACCAATTCCTTGCCGGTCCCGGATTCGCCCGAGATCATGACGGTGAGGTCGGTCGGCATCAGCCGCGCCAGCGCCCGGTAGATCTCCTGCATGGCGGGCGAGCGGCCGACCAGCGGAATGTCGTCCGGCTCCTGCGCGGCGCCGCTCGGGGCCTGGCCGCGGGGCCGCGACAACGCCCGTCCCACGATCGCCACGAGCTCCTTCAGGTCGAAGGGTTTCGGCAGATACTCGTAGGCGCCCCGTTCCGAGGCCCGGATGGCCGTCATGAACGTATTCTGGGCGCTCATCACGATGATCGGGAGGTCCGGCCGGACCTTCTTGATCCGGGGCAGAAGGTCGAAGGCATTCTCGTCCGGCATGATCACGTCGGTGATGATCAGGTCGCCCTCGCCCTGCGCCGCCCAGCGCCACAAGGTGGCCGCGTGACCGGTCGAACGCACGTCGTATCCGGCACGCGAGAGCGCCTGATTCAGGACGGTCCTGATCGCAGCGTCGTCGTCGGCCAGCAAGATTTGTCCGCTCGGCATCCGGTGGGTCTCAAAGCTCCGTTTCGCGCCCGTCGCGGGCGGAGTAGATCGGCAACAGCACCCGGAAGGTCGTTCGCCGGGGCGATGGATCGCATTCGACGACGCCTCCGTGAGCGCCGACGATCTTCGCCACCAAGGCAAGGCCCAGGCCACTTCCCTGCGCCTTGGTGGTCACGAAGGGGTCGAAGAGGTGCGGCAGGAGGTCCTCCGGCACCCCGGGTCCATTGTCCCTGATCGCGAGTTCGATCGGGAGCGCCACCCGCCCTCCCCGCGATCCGGGCATTTCGAGGCGGATGCCGGCACGGAAGGCCGTGGACAGGATGATCTCCCCGTCGAGCGTGTCCGGGCCGACTGCCTCGGCCGCGTTCTTCACGAGGTTCAGGCAGACCTGGACGAGCTCGTCCCGGTTGCCGTGAACCGGCGGGAGCGACGGATCGTAGGATTCGACGATCCGGATGTGGCGGGCGAAACCCGACAGCGCGAGCCGCTTCACGTGGTCGAGCACGCCGTGGACATTCACGGGTCCCCGGTCCATCGGGCGTTCGTCGCCGAACAGCTCCATCCGCTCGACGAGGTTCACGATCCGGTCGGTCTCGTCGCAGATCAGGCGGGTCAGCATGCGGTCATTCTCGTCGAGCGTCTGTTCGAGGAGTTGCGCCGCGCCACGGATGCCGGAAAGCGGATTCTTGATCTCGTGCGCCAGCATCGCACCGAGCGCCGTCAGCGAGCGCGCCGCGCCGCGATGCGTCAGCTGGCGGTCCATCTTGTCGGCGATGGTGCGCTCCTGGAACATGAGCACGACAGCCCCTTCCTCGCCGAGCGGTGTCGCGAAGACATCGACGCGCCGCTCGACGCCGTAGCGAGGGCTCGACAGGTCGACCCTGTGCTCGCTCACGCCGGATCCGCGACGGCGGACCTCGTCCACAAGGGCGAAAGCCGGGGAATCGTAGGGCAGGATGTCGGAGAGCTGCTGGCGCCGCATCACCCGGATGCTGGCGTCGAAGAAGGTCTCGGCCGCCTGATTGGCGTCGAGGACATTGCCCTCGGGACCGATGGTCAGGACGGGAAGCGGCAGGGCGTTGACCACCTGGTCGCTGGTCACGGCATTCATGCGGCCGCCCTCCTCAGCGGTTCATCGTAGATGCAGGACAGGAGCGCGACGACCCGGGCGGGCACCTCCGACGTCACGAGTTCGGCCCGGTCCGCGGGAGAGAGGCCGAACCCCGTTTCCGCCGCCCGGTCGGCATATGCGGCGAGGTGCTTGCGGGCGTGACGGGTCCCGATCCGCGCGCCGTAGAGGGCGAGCAGCGTCTCGTAATGCTCGACCGCCGCCTCGGCCCGTTCGGCGAAACCGGGTGAGCAGACGGGAATGCCGGCGAGCGCCGCGCCGATCTCGCCCACGAGCCAGGGCTGCCCGAGCGCCGCCCTGCCGACCATGACGGCAGCCGCTCCCGACTGGGCCAGGCAGGATCTCGCGTCCGCGACGGAGGCGACATCGCCATTCGCGACCACCGGAATGCCGGCCGTATCGGCGACCTCCCGGATCGCGGTCCAGGAGGCCGAACCCGTGTAGAATTGCTGCCGCGTGCGGCCATGCACTGTCACGGCCGCGACCCCGAGATCGGCGCCCTGACGGGCGAGCGCGGCCGCATTGCGGGTCGTGTCGTCCCAGCCGAGGCGCATCTTGACCGTGACCGGAACCGAGACTGCCGCGACCACTTTCGCCATGATGTCGACGGCAAGGTCGGGCTCACGCATCAGGGCGGAGCCTGAGAGGCCGCCCGTCACCCGCTTTGCGGGGCAGCCCATGTTGATGTCGATGATGTCGGCGCCGGCCCCTTCGGCAAGCCGGGCGGCTTCGCCCATCCGGACAGGGTTGCGCCCGACGAGCTGCACGACATGCGGGTCGAGCCCGACGCCGGCGGAGCGAAGGCGCGCCTGCTCCTCGCCCCTCAAATAGCCTTCCGCCGCCACCATCTCGGTCACGACGAGGCCGGCACCGAAGCGGGCGGCCAGACGGCGGAACCCGACATCGCTGATGCCGGAGAGGGGCGCCAGGACCGCCACGCCCCTGACCGGGCGCCCTCTTACCTGGAAACCAATTCTGCCCAAAAACGCGCCATCCATCATGCTGCCTGATCAATAACCAATCTGGCGGCTCCGTCCAATGGGGCATCTTTGCAGGAGAGGGCTGCGCCCCTATCAAGGCGCCCGCGGCCGGTGCCGCAGGATCAGGCTCACGGATGAAGATCGTCGCCGTCATCGTCGCTGCGGGTCGCGGGCAGCGCGCCGGCGAGGGCCTGCCGAAGCAATACCGATCCGTCGCGTCCCGGCCGGTGCTCACGCGGGCGCTCGAGCCGTTCCTCGATCACCCCGAGATCGAAGCCGTTCTGTGCGCGATACATCCGGACGACCGGCCGCTCTACGACGAAGCCGTCGCCGAATTCGCCGGCCGGCAGGCGCTTCTCGATCCCGTTGCGGGCGGGCCTACCCGGCAGGTGTCCGTGTTGCGGGCGCTCGAGGCATTCGCGCCTGTGGCGGACGGTCTTGACACGATCTGCCTCGTCCACGATGCGGCCCGGATGTTCGTCGACCGGGCGCTGATCGACCGTGCGATCGAGTCCGGACGGCAACATGGCGCGGCCGTGCCGGCGCTGGTCGTCACGGACACCGTCAAGCGCGTCGGTGCGAACGGAGCGATCGTCGAGACCCTCGACCGGGCCGAGTTGCGGACCGTTCAGACCCCTCAGGCCTTCGCCTTCGGACCTCTCCTCGAAGCGCATCGCCGGGCAGCGGCGGAGGGGCATGACGGCTTCACCGACGATGCCCGGTTGGCCGAATGGGCCGCCCTCCCCGTCCATGTCTTCGAAGGCGATCCTGCCAACATGAAGGTCACCACGCCCGCCGATTTCGACGAGGCCGAGCGCCGGCTCGCGCCCAGCGTCGCCACCCTCGTGACCCGGGTCGCGACTGGGTTCGACGTACATGTCTTCGGCCCGGGCGATCACATCTGGCTGGGCGGCATCAAGGTCGCGCATGAGCGCGGCGTGGTCGCCCATTCCGACGGCGATGTCGTCCTGCACGCCCTCACCGACGCGCTGCTCGGGACGCTTGGCGAAGGCGATATCGGCACGCATTTCCCGCCGAGCGACCCGCAATGGCGCGGCGCTGCATCCGACCAGTTCCTGGCCTTCGCGGCCGACCTCGTGCGGCAGGCAGGAGGCGTCATCGACCATCTCGACGCGACGATCCTGTGCGAACGGCCCAAGGTCGGCCCGCACCGGAATGCGATGCGGGCCCGCATCGCCGAGATCACCGGCCTTCGCCCGACCTCCGTCTCGGTCAAGGCGACCACCACGGAGCAGCTCGGCTTCACGGGCCGGGGCGAAGGCATCGCGGCACAGGCTGCCGCGACCGTTCGCCTCCCGGCGGAGCGCTAGGTCATGTCCCCTGCCCTGGTCGCCGCCGCGGCCGACCTCGTCGCCGCCTATGGCGCCCGCGGCTGGCGCGTGGCGACGGCCGAATCCTGCACGGGCGGCCTCGTGGCCGCCGCGCTCACCGAGGTGCCGGGTTCGTCGGCGGTCTTCGAGCGAGGCTTCGTGACCTATTCGAACGACGCGAAGACCGAGCTGATCGGCGTGGATGCCGATCTGATCGAGCGCTACGGCGCGGTCAGCGAGCCCGTCGCCCGCGCCATGGCCTCAGGCGCGGTCGCCGCCGCACGCGTCGAAGTGGCGGTCGCGATCACCGGCGTCGCGGGTCCGGGTGGCGGCTCCGAAGCGAAGCCCGTCGGGCTCGTCCATCTCGCCTGCGCGACCTCGTCCGGACAGGTGCGGCATCTGGAGCGACGCTACGGCGATCTCGGCCGAAGCGTCATTCGGGAGCGCGCCGTGGAAGACGCGCTTGCGCTCCTCCGGGGAGCCCTCGCAAGCCGGGGGCCCTGACGCTCAGACCCGTTCGGCAGGCCTGCGGCCGTACACGGAATCGGCTCGTGTCTCGAAGGCGTCCGTGAAGCGCCGGAAGGCACGATCGAACATCGCGCCCATCAGAAGGCCGAGCGCCATCGACCGGAATTCGTAGTCGATCGCGAAATTGACGGCGGAGCCGGCTCCATCCGGCCGAAACTCCCAGCGGTTTTCGAGATACCGGAAGGGGCCGTTGACGTAGCTGACATGGATGTCGAGCTTCGCGCGGTCGAGCATCACCTTGGTCGTGAAACGCTCGGAGATCGCCTTGTAGCCGATGCTCATCTCGGCCACGAGCGCCTGGCGCCCATCCGCCTCGTCCACCCGGCGCAGAACCCGCAACCCGGTGCAGAGCGGCAGAAATTCCGGGTAACGTTCGACATCCGCCACCAGGTCGAACATCTCCTGGGCCGCGTGCGGGACACGCCGAATGGTCTTGAACGAAGGCATGGCGGGTATCTGATGCGCCGCCGCTCCGAAGTCCAGCGAGGGCGGCGACCCCGCGACAATCACATCGGTGCGACGGGGCTCCCGAGGCGAGACGCGATGTCGGTCTCGCGCCGCGCCCGCAGCCTGGCGAAATCCTCGCCTGCGTGATGCGAGGAGCGCGTGAGCGGCGTCGCCGAGACGAGGCCGAAGCCCTTGCCATAGGCCGTCGTCTCGTAGCCCTTGAAACACTCTGGTGTGACGAAGCGGATCACCGGATGGTGTTTCCGGGTCGGCTGCAGGTACTGGCCGATCGTCAGGAAATCCACCTCGGCCGAGCGCAGGTCGTCCATCACCTGCACGACCTCGTGCCGCTCCTCGCCGAGCCCGACCATGATGCCGGACTTGGTGAAGATCGCCGGGTCGAGTTCCTTCACGCGCTGCAGCAGCCGGACCGAGTGGAAGTAGCGCGCTCCGGGCCTGACGGTCAGGTATTTGGACGGGACAGTCTCGAGATTGTGGTTGAAGACGTCGGGCTTCGCCTGGACCACCACTTCGAGCGCGCCCTCCTTGCGGAGGAAATCGGGTGTCAGGATCTCGATCGTGGTTCCCGGAGAGCGAAGCCGGATGTGGCCGATGACCTCGGCGAAGTGTTGCGCTCCGCCGTCCGCGAGGTCGTCCCGGTCGACGGACGTCACGACGACATGGGCCAGCCCGAGCTTGGCGACGGCGTCGGCGACCTTCGCCGGCTCGGATGCGTCGAGCGCGCCCGGCATGCCGGTCTTCACGTTGCAGAAGGCGCAGGCCCGCGTGCAGGTGTCGCCCATGATCATGAAGGTGGCGTGCTTCTTCTCCCAGCACTCGCCGATATTCGGGCAGCCTGCCTCTTCGCAGACCGTGACGAGCTTGTTCTCGCGCACGATCCGGTTCGTCTCGGCCCATTTGGGCGAGCCCGGCGCCTTGACCCGGATCCAGTCCGGTTTGCGGGCGACCGGCTGGTCCGGCCGATGCGCCTTCTCGGGATGGCGCGGTCGCGTGTCGTGGCTCAGGAGATCGAGGAGAACGGCCATGATGTCGCCCGGCCACCGCCTCGGCGGCCCGTTTCGGATGTAGGTGCTTGCCTGCGGCAGCGCAAACGTGCCTATGCGGGCTGACGGCCGAGCCATGCCCAGGATCGCGATCTCACGTCGCCGCGCCGATTCGGCGGCCATCTCCGGACGGCTATTCGACCGCCTGACGCAGCATTACGGCACCGGCAGCGTCCTCATGGATATCGACGAGATCCCGTTCGGGATCGACTTCCGCGAGCACATCGCGGAGGTGCTCTCGAGGTTCACTCGTCCCCCAGGCTGGGCCGATGACGCCCTTTTCGGGCTTACTTGAACCCGCAGAGGTCCCGGAAACGCTCGACCTGGGCCTGGCCATCGCGAAGCGTGAGCCTGATCGGAGGCTTCCCGGCCGCCAGCTCCAGCACGTCGCCTCGGAGCGCTGCCGAGAGGAGCCCACGCGTCGGCTCGCCGTCTTCCGCCAGGATGAGCGAATTCTCGAAAGCATCGAAGCGCGTTCGCCCGACCACGGCGCCCCCCGCCGTGAGAGTCACGTCCGCGCCGCCGGCCGGCCAGGTCGCGTCGGGAGCGAGGATCACGAGGCCATACTGGCTCCTCTTCGCGTTGCAGATGAAGGTCACGGTCGCGCTTCGCGGCGTCTCGGCCTCCGACACCGTCAGGATCTGGTCGCCATCCTCGCCCGAGGTCTGGTGAAGGATCGAGCGGGCCGACGCGGCGTAACCGGCGGCAACGATCGCGAAGGCTGCCAGCGCCAGCGGCGCTCCGAGGGACGCCCGCCCGCTCACGTGTGGATGACGCGACCATAGGCGTCGAGCACGCTCTCGTGCATCGTCTCGGACAGGGTCGGGTGCGGGAAGACCGTGTGCATCAGCTCTTCCTCCGTCGTCTCGAGATTCATCGCGATGACGTAGCCCTGGATCAGTTCGGTGACCTCGGCACCGACCATGTGCGCGCCGAGGAGCTGGCCGGTCTTCCGGTCGAAGATCGTCTTCACGAGACCCTGGTCCTCGCCCAGCGCGATCGCCTTGCCGTTGCCGACGAAGGGGAAACGGCCGACCCGGATGTCGAGGCCCTGCTCCTTGGCCTTCGCCTCCGTGATCCCGACCGAGGCGACCTGCGGCTGGCAATAGGTGCAGCCGGGGATCATGCCCTTGTCCATCGGATAGGTGGGCAGGCCCTTGATGGTCTCGACGCAGATGACGCCCTCATGCTCGGCCTTGTGGGCGAGCATGGGCGCTCCGGCGACGTCGCCGATGGCGTAGATCCCGGGCACGCTGGTCCGCCCGAGCCCGTTGGTCTGGACCAAGCCCCGCTCCATGGTGACGCCGAGCGTCTCGAGGCCGAGATTCTCGACATTGCCGACGACCCCGACGGCGGAGATCAGGCGCTCGGCCGTGATCTCCTGCGTCTTGCCGCCGACATCCACCGTCGCCGTGATCGAATCCGCGGCCTTCACGACCTTGGTGACCTTGGCGCCGGTCAGGATCTTGATCCCCTGCTTCTCGAAGCGCTTGCGGGCGAGCGCGGCGATCTCGGCATCCTCGACCGGCAGGATCTGCGGCAGCACCTCGACCACGGTCACCTCGGTGCCCATGGTCCGGTAGAAGGAGGCGAATTCGATCCCGATCGCGCCCGACCCCATGACGAGCAGGGTCTTGGGCATCTTCTCCGGCACCATGGCCTCGTAATAGGTCCAGATCAGTTTCTTGTCGGGCTCGATGCCGGGCAAGGCGCGCGGACGGGCGCCGGTCGCGACGATGATGTGCTTGGCCGCGTAGCTGCCCGCCCCGAGCGCGCCCTTGGGCGGCTCGGCCCGGGTCGTGGCCGAGACCGTGACCTTGCCGGGCTCGTCACCGTTGGCCGCGGACTCGATCTTGGCCTCGCCCCAGATCACATCGACCTTGTTCTTCTTCAGCAGGAAGCCGACGCCGTCGGCGAGCCGCTTCGAAACACCGCGCGAGCGCTTCACCACGGCGCCGGCGTCGAAGCCGACCTTGCCGTCGACCGTGAGCCCGTATTCCCCGGGATGCTGGAGGTAGTGGTAGATCTCGGCGGAGCGCAGCAGCGCCTTGGTCGGGATGCAGCCCCAGTTCAAACAAATGCCGCCCAGATGTTCCCGGTCTACGACCGCGGTGCGAAAACCGAGCTGCGCCGCCCGGATCGCGGCGACGTAGCCGCCCGGCCCGGCCCCGATCACCAGGATGTCGTAGGGGTCCGCCATGTCTTGTCCTCGGTCCGGGCGGGGGTCATCGGCCCCCTTCGGCCGTCATCAAAGCGCGACGGGGCAAGTGGTCAAGCCCGGTCGCACGGGCTGCAACCCAGCCCCGCCCGAGACGGGGCCGGTTTCCCACGCAAGCGCTTGGCGCGCTTGTCTCCGACGCCGGAACGCGGGATGACGGCGGCATGCTGATCGCCACCTGGAACGTCAACTCGGTCAAGCAGCGGCTCGAGCACGTGCTGCGCTTCCTCGACGAGGCGCGTCCCGATGTCCTCTGCCTTCAGGAGTTGAAGGCGACAGACGAGGCCGTGCCGGCGCTCGAGATCGAGGCCAAGGGCTATAATCTCGCGGTCCACGGCCAGAAGGCCTTCAACGGCGTCGCCATCCTGTCCCGCTTCCCCTTGTCCGACATTCGTCGCGGCCTCCCGGGTGACCCCGAGGACATTCAGTCCCGCTACATCGAGGCCTTGGTCTCGGCACCATCCGGAAGGGTCGCACGGGTCGCGTCGATCTATCTCCCGAACGGGAACCCGACCGGGACCGACAAGTACAGCTACAAGCTCCGCTGGATGGAGCGGCTCGCCGGGCACGCGGCCGGTCTTCTGCGCCTCGAGGAGCCGCTGGTGCTCGCCGGCGACTACAACGTCATTCCGGATGCCCGGGACGTGTCGAACCCCGAAGCCTGGGTCGAGGATGCGCTGTTCCGCCCCGAGACGCGGTCCGCGTTCCGGCGCCTCCTGGGACTTGGGCTGACCGAGGCGGTGCGCGCCTGCGACGACAAACCCGGCCTGTACACCTTCTGGGACTACCAGGCCGGCGCCTGGCAGAAGAACAAGGGCATCCGGATCGACCACCTCCTGCTCTCGCCGCAGGCGGCGGATCGCCTGACCGGGACCGAGATCCACCGGCACACGCGGAGCTGGGACAAGCCCTCCGACCACGTGCCGGTCTCCGTCACGCTCGACATCTGAGCCGGGCCGGCTTGGACGGGCCGTCCCCCGGGAGCGAGGGTCCGTCTCGACGGCGCGAGAAGGCGCGCTGGGTCGCGCTCCTCGGCCTGGCACCGGCGCTCGTCTGCGCGGCCATCGCGCTCTACGAACCTTTCGCCGCGCGAGCGGTCCGCGACGTCGTCTTCGATTCCTACCAGCGCCTCGTTCCGCGGGTCTACGACCCCGCCATCCCGGTCCGGGTGATCGCGATCGACAACGAGTCGCTCGCCCGGATCGGGCAATGGCCCTGGCCCCGGGCCAAGATCGCGGAACTCTTGGACAAGCTCACGGCCGCGTCTCCGGCCACCATCGCGGTCGATATCCTGTTCTCGGAACCCGAGCGGAGCGGCGACGCGAATGGCTTGGCGGCGGGGGATGACGAACTCCGCGCCGCCCTTGCCCGAGGCCGGGTCGTCTTGGGCTCGGTCCTGGTGAAGGAGGGCGGGAGCCCGCCGGAGAGCAAGATCGGGGTCGCGAGCATGGGCGACGACGCCCGCCTGTTCGCGCCGCGCTTCCTTGGCGCGTTGCAGCCGCTGGACCGGATACGCGAGGCCGCGAAGGGCGTCGGCGCGATGAATGTCGAACCCGATCGCGACCTCGTCGTCCGGGAAATCCCGACGGTGTTCGCGGCGGGAGGCATCCTCGTCCCGAGCCTCGACGTCGCAGCCCTGCTGGTCGCGCAGGACGCCTCCACGATCGTCGTCCGGAGCTCGAATGGCTCGACGACGGTCGGGGACGTCTCCTTCGGCGCGAAGAGCGGGATCACCCATGTGGCGATCGGCGCCGTTCGGACCGCCACGGGACGGGACGGCGCGGTCAGGATCCACTTCGCCGGCTCGCAGCCGGGACGCACGATCCCGGCCTGGCAGGTGCTGGCCGGAGGGTTCGAGCGGGCGTCGGTCGAGAATGCCATCGTCATCATCGGCATCACGGCGGCCGGTTTCGACATCCGGGCGACACCGCTCAGCCCGGTCGTTCCCGGCGTCGAGATCCGGGCCGAGATGGTCGAGAGCCTGCTCGCCGGCCGCCATCTCGTGCGGCCGGATTACATGCCGGCCTTCGAGGCGCTGATGGTCCTGGTCGGCTCGCTGTTCGCGGTCGCGGCCGCGAGCCGCCTGTCCCCGGCCGGTGCTGCCGCCGTCACGGTCGCGCTCGTGCTCCTCTTCATCGGCACGAGCGCCGTCGCCTTCCTGCGGCTGCAGCTGCTTCTGAACCCGGTCTGGCCGACACTCGGCACGATCTCCGCCCTCGGCCTCTCGACTCTCGCCGTGCTCCGTCAGAGCGAGGCGGAGCGGCGGCAGGTCCGGGAGGCCTTTTCCCGCTATGTCTCGCCCTCCATCGTGGAAAGGCTCGCGGACGATCCCTCCGGACTCGTGCTCGGCGGAGAAAACCGCATCCTGACGGTGCTCTTCTCCGATATCCGGGGCTTCACGTCCCGCTCCGAGACGCTGCCGGCCGAGGAGGTTCTCGGCTTCCTGAACCAGGTTCACGCGCCGATGACCGAGCTCGTGCTGGAATCCGGCGGCACGCTCGACAAGTTCATCGGCGACGGCATGATGGCCTTCTGGAACGCGCCCCTCGACCATCCGGATCACGCCCGGGCCGCGCTCCGGACGGCGCTCCGCATGCAGAGCACGGTGGACGAGATCAACCGGCGGCTCGCCTCGGATGCCCCAGGCGCGACCGCCGCGCCCGAGCCGCTGGGTCTCGGCATCGGCCTCCATACCGGGCCCGCCTGCGTCGGCAATATCGGGTCGGTGCGGCGGTTCGACTATTCGGCTATCGGCGACACGGTGAACACCGCCGCCCGGCTCGAGCCGATGTGCAAGACCTATGGCATCCCGATCATCGTCTCATCGGACGTGGTCGCGGCCGTGCCGGACTTCGCCTTCCTTCTCGTCGACATCGTCACCCTGAAGGGGAAGAGCCATGCCACGCGTCTCTATGCCCTTCACGGCGACGAGACGGCCGTGACCGCGGACTTCACCGCCTTCCGGGACGCACATGACCGGGCCGTCGAGATCGCGCTCGCCGGGCGCCCGGATGCCCGGGCCGCTCTCCGGGCCTGTGCCGAGAACGCGCTCGGTTCTCGTTGCCGGTCGCTCTACGGAATCCTCGAGGGCAGGAATGCGGGGGCGGTGGAACTCAGCGCTGGATGAGTGCGTCGCAATTGCGCCGGCGCTGCATCAGGCAATCCTCGAGCTGACTGCCACGCTTCATCTCGCTCAGCAGCCAGTACGTGCCGGCGATGAGCACCAGGACGACGAGCGCGACCGCGATGTTCTGACGGTCCTGGCGATCCACGAGAGGGTCAGCGGCGCTTGGCCTGGAACTGCTCGAGAAAGCTCGTCGCGGTGCGGCGCTCGGTGTCGCTCGCCGATTCGAAGGCTTCGGCATGAAGCGCCAGGATCCAGGCCTCCCGCTTCGGATCCGCATTCTGCTTGGCGATGGTCAGCCACATCAAGCCGCGGGCCCGCTGCCGCGGCACGCCCTGTCCGTTGATGAGCACCTGGCCGAGCAGGGCCTGGGCCGGACCATGTCCCTTCTCGGCCGCCAGATTCAGCCATCGCGCGGCCTGGCGCTGGTCGAGCTCGACGCCTTGTCCCTCGAGGTAGAGGCGACCGAGATTATACTGCGCGATCGGGTCGCCGAAATACGAGGCGGCATACGAGAACATCTCGGCCGCCCGTTCGGGATTGGACTCGACCGGACTGCCCCGGATGCCCTTGAGATGATAGCCGCCGAGCGACACGAAGGCATTCGCGACCACGCCGGCCCGCGGCGATTCCGGGGCCTCGTCGGCATTCTCGTCGGCGATCCGGGAGAAATATTCGAAGGCCTTCACGTCGTTGCGCGGAATGCCGTCGCCGTCGGCATTCATGCGGCCGAGCTTCCAGAGCGCGAGCGTGTGCCCCTGGTTGGCGGCGAATTCGAGGGCCTTCGCGGCGCCGATCTTGTCGCCGGCATTATAGTCGCGGACGCCCGTCCTGAGCGCCTCCTTCACCGAGCTGAACGACTCGGCGACGAGGAGCCCCGGCGCCAGCGGGCCGAGGATGTCGGCCGCACCGGCGGGAGCCGCCGTCGCGGATGCGACGACGAAGAAGGCGGCCGCGAGGCCTATGCCGCTACTGATCCGCATAGCTCTCGGTTTCGAATGCCCCGCCTGGATGAGTCACGGCGCCGTTGACCGCGGGACCCACGCCCTGGGCATATTTCCAGAGATAGCCAGACGTCGCCGGGGTCGACCGAGGCTGCCAGCCGGCGCGGCGCCGCTCGAATGCCTCGGGGCTGACATCGACCTCGAGCGTTCCGGCGACCGCGTCGAGGGTGATGACGTCCCCGTCCTGGATGAGCGCGATCGGCCCGCCGACCGCCGCCTCGGGCCCGACATGCCCGACGCAGAAGCCGCGCGTCGCGCCCGAGAAGCGCCCGTCTGTAATGAGGGCGACCTTGTCGCCCATGCCCTGTCCGTAGAGGGCGGCCGTGGTCGACAGCATCTCGCGCATGCCGGGTCCACCGCGCGGTCCCTCGTAGCGGATCACCAGGACCTCGCCTTCACGGTAGGTCCGGTTCTTCACCGCCTCGAAACAGGCCTCCTCGTTGTCGAAGCACCGGGCCGGGCCGCTGAAACGCTGCTTGTCGACCGCCATGCCGGCGACCTTCACGATCGCGCCCTCGGGGGCGAGGTTGCCGCGCAAGCCGACGACGCCGCCGGTCGGCGTGATCGGGGTGTTTGCCGGGCGCACCACGTCCTGGTCAGGGTTCCAGGCGACCTTCTCCATATTCTCGGCGATCGTCCGGCCGGTCACGGTCAGGCAGTCGCCATGCAGGTAGCCGTGGTCGAGCAGCGTCTTCATCAGGAGCGGAATGCCGCCTGCCTCGAACATGTCCTTCGCGACGTAGCGCCCGCCCGGTTTCAGGTCGGCGATATAGGGCGTCTTCTTGAAGATCTCGGCGACGTCGAAGAGGTCGAACTTGATGCCGCATTCATGGGCGATCGCGGGAAGGTGCAAAGCGGCGTTGGTCGAGCCGCCGGAGGCGGCGACGACGGTCGCTGCATTCTCGAGCGCCTTCAAGGTGACGATGTCGCGCGGCCGGATGTTGCGACGAATGAGCTCGACGACCATCTCGCCGGCGGCCGAGCAGAACCGGTCCCGGATCTCGTAAGGTGCGGGGGCGCCAGCCGAATAGGGCAGAGCGAGGCCGATCGCCTCGGAGACGGTCGCCATGGTGTTGGCGGTGAACTGGGCGCCGCAGGCGCCGGCGGACGGGCAGGCGACCTGCTCCAGTTCGTCGAGATCCTCGTCCGACATGGCGCCGACCGAATGCTGGCCGACCGCCTCGAACATGTCCTGCACGGTGACAGGGCGGCCGCGGAAGGAGCCCGGCAGGATCGACCCGCCGTAGATGAAGATGGCCGGCACGTTGAGCCGCACCATGGCCATCATCATGCCGGGCAGGGACTTGTCGCAGCCCGCCATGCCGACCAGCGCGTCATAGGCGTGGCCCCGGATGGTCAGCTCGACGGAATCGGCGATGACCTCGCGGGACGGCAGCGAGGCCCGCATGCCGCCATGGCCCATGGCGATGCCGTCGGTGACGGTGATGGTGCAGAATTCGCGCGGCGTGCCGTTCGCGGCCGCGACGCCCTTTTTCACCGCCTGCGCCTGGCGCATCAACGAGATGTTGCAGGGCGCAGCCTCGTTCCAGCAGGTCGCGACGCCGACCAGCGGCTGGTGGATCTGCTCCTTGGTCAGGCCCATCGCGTAGAGATACGAGCGATGCGGCGCGCGTGATGGACCCTCCGTCACATGCCGGCTCGGCAGCCTCGACTTGTCGATCAGACGCGCATCCATCCCCGAAAACCCATTGTTCCCAAGCCGCTCCAGGATCCGGCGGCCGGATCCTGGACGTGGCATGTGCCTCGACCGCCGTGCAACGAGACTCGGCAGCGCTGTCGGGGCGCACACGCCACCTGAGAACACCTGCCAAAGGCGTCCTAAACGCTTGCGAGACCAAGATTAATTCCAGTGCCGGAATTGATCCCGGTTTATGGCGGCATCGCGGCGAAGCTTCGGTGGCGAAGCGGCAGTCTCGGGATGTTTTTCGGCTGTGGCCGACCGGCCACATGCGAGTTGGCCTACCTCGCGGTACGCCGGTCAGATCTCGCGGGCCGAGAGCCACACATGCTCGTGGATGGCGGTCGCGGTCTCGTCCGGATCGCGATCGGCCCGGAACCACACCGACCGGGTCTCGCCGAAGGATCGTGTCGGCATGCCTCGGGCCCGCATGGTCCGGGCATCGGCGCCGATGCAGCCGATGAAGCTGACCGGCATGATGGCTCTCGCCGCGAAGCCGCTTTCCCGCCGTCGCACGAGGAGCGTCGTCCCATGATCGGGACCTGGCTGCCAGGGGAAGATCAAACGCCCGCCCGGCTTGAGCGCCCGAAGCCATTCCGTCGGAGGCGCGGCCGCTCCGGCGGAGACATACAGGATGTCGGCAGGCGGGAGTTCGGCCAGGCCCGAGACCGGGAGGACGTCGACCCAGGGAAAGTCGGCGAGATGGGCGGCCGCGATCCCGGCGAGCTGCCGATCGATCTCGTAGCCGTGGACGCGGCCTCCCTCCCCGACGAGCCAGGCCAGGATCGCCGTGTAATAGCCGGCACCGACCCCGACCTGGACCACGGTCTCACCCGGCTTCGGCTCCACCGCGGCCATCCAGCTCGCGTGAAGCGAGGGCTGGCCGTTGTTGATCCCGGCCGCGTGGTCGAGAACGACGAGCACGTCGTCGTAGAGCGCGGCGGGGTCGGAGGTCTCCTCCCGGATCACGCCGCCGGGCGAGAAGATGCGCCACGGCGGCGGGGTCAGAAACCGCTCTCGGGATACGGCCGCAAAGGCCCTCTCGACGCGCGGATCATCGAATCCGGATCTGCGGGCCCAACCCATGACCTCCGATGCGTAGCGGGCCCGGATGGAAGCGAGCTGCGCGTCCCCGACCATCGAGCCCGACGCCCGGGATCGTCAGTGCGGCGCGTCCGCTCGCCCCGCTCAGCGCATGGCCACGGGTGCGACCGTCGAGCCGGAGCCGCCCTGGATCTTCAGCGGCTGCATCATGAAGGCGAACTCGCTGACGCCCTTCTGGACGAGCTCGTCCAGCTTCATGTTCTCCAGGAGATGCACGCCGTGGACGACGAGCGCGAGCTGATGGACCGGCAGCGACAGATTGGAATCGGGGTTCGGGCTCACCTCGACCGGCCAATTGTCCGAGCCGAGAAGCAGCGGATCCTTGGCGATCAGCCACTCGGCTGCCTTGACCCCAAGTCCCGGGCAGGACTTCACGAAACGGGCATTCTCCTTGCCCCAGAGCCGTCCCCAGCCCGTGTTCACGATGATGGCGTCGCCCGGCTTGATCGTCAGATTCTGCTTGCGCAGCGCGTCCTCGAGGTCTTGGACCGTGATCTCGTAGGCGTCCGGCAGCGTCTCGACGCCCTTCAGGCCGGCGACGTCGATCAGGACGCCGCGCGCGACCAGCGAGCCGACGCCGTGGATACCGTATTTGCTGAAGCCGCCACGGGTCACGTTCTCGTCGACCTTGACGCAATTGTACCAGCTGTTCTCGACCGTCTGGTGGGCGAACCCGTCGAACTGCGTTCCGACCTGGCCGATCTCGGCGACCACGATCTCCTCGTTGGAGCCGCGCCGGTTGGTGCCCGTGTTCATGAAGGTGCGCTTGGCATGCACGTCGAATCGGCGGGTGCCGAAGAACGGCATCGTCTGGCCGAGCACGTGGCCGAGCTCGATGACTTCGCCCGTCTTGACGAGCTTCAGGGCCTCGACGACCGCGGCGGGCTTCATGTGGTTGGCCGAGCCGCGCTCGTCCCCCGCGCCCCATTTGGACGGACAGCGCACGTTTTCCGGCGGTGGCGACCAGGTCGGTGCGGCTGTCTGTGCCTGAGCCGCCCCAACGGCAAGCAACGACGCGCCAAGCGCGATGGCGGTGACCCTCATGGCATCCTCCCCAGGATAGTGGCCGGGTTAGACCCCGGTCAGGAGAGGATGCGTCGGGCGGCAATGGGAAGGCAAGTTGACGATTGTGGAGAGATGAATTGGCTTCCCCCGAGGCGGAGCTTGAGGGCGATCGAGCCGCTCGCTCCCTGGAGCAGGCACTCACATCCTGAACACGCCGAACTTCGTCTCCGGGATCGGCGCGTTCAGCGTGGCCGAGTAGGCGAGGCCCAGAACCCGTCGGGTCTCTGAGGGCAGGATGATGCCGTCGTCCCACAGCCGGGCGGTCGCGAAATAGGGCGAGCCCTCGGCCTCGATCTGGTCGCGGATCGGCGTCTTGAACGCGATCTCCTCCTCGTCCGACCAGGTCTTGCCGTCCGCCTCGATATTGTCGCGCCGCACGGTCGCGAGGACCGAGGCGGCCTGCTCGGCGCCCATGACCGAGATCTTCGAATTCGGCCAGGTGAACAGGAAACGGGGCGAGTAGGCCCGGCCGCACATGCCGTAATTGCCGGCTCCGAAGGAGCCGCCAACCATCAGCGTGATCTTCGGCACCTGCGCGCAGGCGACGGCGGTGACGAGCTTCGCCCCGTTCCGGGCGATGCCCTGGGCTTCGTAATCGCGCCCGACCATGAAGCCGGAGATGTTCTGCAGGAAGAGGAGCGGGATCCGACGCTGGCAGCAAAGCTCGATGAAATGGGCGCCCTTCAGGGCGCTCTCGGAATAGAGGATGCCGTTATTGCCCAGGATGCCGACCGGCATGCCCCAGATCCGGGCGAAGCCGGTGACGAGCGTCGTGCCGTAGAGGCGCTTGAACTCGTCGAATTCGGACCCGTCCACCAGGCGCGCGATGACCTCCCGGATGTCGTATTGCTTCTTGAAGTCCGGCGAGACGATCGCCTCGATCTCGGCCGGGTCGAAGCGCGGCTCCTCGGGCGCGGCGAGGTCCACGGCCGCCACGTCCTTGCGGGTGTTCAGCGTTCCCACGATGCGGCGCAGGATGGCGAGCGCATGGGTGTCGTCGGTTGCGTAATGGTCGGCCACGCCGGACAGCCGCGCATGGACGTCGGCCCCGCCGAGATCCTCGGCGGTCACGATCTCGCCGGTGGCGGCCTTCACGAGCGGTGGGCCGCCGAGGAAGATCGTGCCCTGCTTGCGGACGATGATCGTCTCGTCGGACATGGCCGGAACGTAGGCGCCGCCGGCCGTGCAGGAGCCCATGACGCAGGCGATCTGCGGGACCCCAAGCCCCGAGAGGGTGGCCTGATTGAAGAAGATGCGGCCGAAATGCTCGCGGTCCGGGAAGACCTCCGTCTGCTGCGGCAGGTTGGCGCCGCCGGAATCGACGAGATAGAGGCAGGGCAGCCGATTCTCTCGCGCGATTTCCTGCGCCCGCAGGTGCTTCTTCACCGTCATCGGGAAATAGGTGCCGCCCTTCACGGTCGAATCGTTGCACACGATCACGACCTCGCGCCCCATCACCCGCCCGATCCCGGTGATGATGCCGGCCGAGGCGATGTCGCCGCCATACATCCCGTTCGCGGCGAGCGGCGCGATCTCGAGGAAGGGCGATCCGGGATCGAGCAGCTGCTGGACCCGATCGCGCGGCAGGAGTTTTCCGCGCGAGACATGCCGGTCGCGGGCCCGCGCCGGCCCGCCTTCGGCAGCGAGCGCGCGGGCGCGGCCGAGTTCGGCCGAGAGGCCGGCCCAGGCCTCGCGGTTCGCCCGGGCTGCATCCGACACGAGGTCGGCTGCGGATTGGATCACCGGCACCAAAAACTCCCTGCACTGGCCGGGTGCGGCCTTACCCTCCAGCTCTGGATCCGGCAATTCCGAGTGTCTCAGCAGCGAGGGAAGAAACCGTTCCGCAGTTGGCCCCGAGCGCAGTTTCCGGGTAGCATTCTAACACGGCTAGCAAGCCGACACATACTGAGGTTGGTCCGACTATATGAGCCTCGATGCTTTTGTGTCTGAGTTCGTGGCCGAATGGTCCACAGCGACGACTGAATTCGTAGCACAAATCGGAGGTATAGCATTCCGAGTTAGAAACTCGTCCAACGCGAATGTCCGCATCAGAGAAGCTTTCACAAAACGTTTATATGCTCGCTCTTACGTTATTGCCGGTCATGTCAGCTATGGACTGATAGGTGAGCTAAATAGATTTTTTATCAGATGTACGGAATGGGTCAAGTTCGTTAGAGAAAGTTAGACATTACGTTAATGAGCTTGGTCAGTTTGTAAGCGAAACTCGAACGTTTCGTAGAGCAAATCTGAAGCGCTACACAGTTATTGACTATACTCTGGACCGTTTACAGAGAGAAGCTGATGATCTCGAAAAAGATTCTGAGCTCATACAACGAGCCTTGCAAGGAAACTCGGACGCTATACTAGAGGTTCACGAACGTGTCTCTGGGAAGCGGCTGGAACAATCGAAGGCGCCTTATCTCTTTGACGTTGAAGACTCCTATGTCACGACAAGAGCCGACAACGTCAAAGTAGCAAAAGAACGGCAGCGCCAGGGTTTATCTAGCTTAATTGAACTTGTTGATAGATTAATTGATTCAATTGGTCGAACTAACGTTGATCGTCGTATAATAGACGAGATTAGGAGATACAAGTCGATCCTGACTGATGACTTTAATCCAATCAGAGCTGATATACACTCAAGTATAATTAGATCATATCTAACTACACTTACCGACGAGTTGCCTTCTATCGTGGTTGCAGATTTGACAGCCGTGCTGTTGGCTCAGGAGCAGGTCTTTTCCCAGTTCGATATCTGGAAGGAATTTTCTGATTCTTCGAGCCAATACCGCGAAGGCATAGAACAAAAGCAGGCCAAGTCTGACGTGCTCAGAGCGGTTACGTCGAATCTTCCCGTCACCGGTGTAGCTGACGAACCTACGTTGGACGCTTTCACAAAGCTGTCGGAAGCGAACTCGGCTCTACAAGCTAAGCCGACCACAGAAATGGGAGTTAGCCGCTCAACTGACAATTTTATCAAACAAAACATTCGGTACATTGTCGATCAGATACGACTGGCTGGAGCGGGCGCACTCCGGCTAAGCGACGGCTACATAAAATTTATCAGGCGAATTCTGCCGATGGCAAAGCTATATTGTTCGATGAACGAAGATCTTAAATGGCTTTTGCCTGTAATAGAATGGATATCTGAGACGTTAAAGGAGAATAGGCCGGGCAGATAAAGTTATCGACGTCCAGATATACTAAACTCCGTCAGAAGTTCAGCGGTTTAAGTCGGCCCGAACACCTCCTCGAAGGCGGCCCGCAACGCCACGTCGGCATCGTGCATCGTGACCGGCAGGCCGAGATCAACGAGGCTCGTGACGCCATGCTCGGCAACCCCGCACGGCACGATGCCACCGAAATGGCCGAGGTCCGGCTCGACGTTGAGGCTGATGCCGTGGAACGTCACCCAGCGCCGGACCCGGATGCCGATCGCGGCGATCTTGTCCTCGACGCCCTCCCCCTTCTCGGGCCGGGGCACCCACACTCCGACCCTGTCCTCGCGCCGTTCACCCCGGACATTGAACCGGTCGAGTGTCAGGATGAGCCAGGCCTCGAGGGCGGCCACGAAGCGGCGGAGGTCCGGCCTTCGGCGGTTCAGGTCCAGCATCACGTAGGCCACCCGCTGGCCCGGGCCGTGATAGGTGAATTGCCCGCCCCGGCCCGTGCGGAAGACCGGCAGCCTGTCCGGCTGGACGAGGTCCTCGTCGCGGGCCGAGGTGCCGGCCGTGTAGAGCGGGGGGTGCTCCACGAGCCAGACGCATTCGGCCGCCCTCCCCTCTGCGATGAGGCCGGCCCGCTCCTCCATGGCGGCGACCGCGTCCGCATAGGGCGTCAGGCCTTCGCTCGTTCGCCACTCGACGGGCGCCGAGCCGGGCGCAGCCCAGAGCCGGTCGGAGAGTTCGTCCCTGATCTTTACCAACGGTTCACCATGCTGGCCCGAGATGGCGCTGGCGGAGCATGCGCCGCGCGGGACCGTCGGATCATATGGCACTCGAGTCGCTCGAGGTGGAGTTGCAGGTCGTGCTCGGGCGGGCGCGCCTGCCGCTGTACCGGCTTCTGCAGATGGGGCGGGGCGCCATCGTCGCGCTCGACCCGACCCCGGACGACCTCGTCGAAATCCTGGCGAACGGCCTCGCCGTCGCCCGCGGCCGCGTCGTCATCGAGAACGGCGCCATCTCGGTCGAAGTGACGGAGCTCGTGCGGCGAGTCGAGGTCACCCATGAGCCCGGCACGACGATCGGGGGGCGCCTTCGCCCAGTCGCCCCGGCGCCGACGGCCGCCGCCGCTTAAGAGCGGTCCAGACACGGCGGAAGCAAGAGGCCGTGAGCACATTCGCCCGGCGCGACGTCCCGCCGCACGGAGATCGCGAACCACGGGAGCCGCTTCCGATCTCCGAGACGTGAACCATCGTTCCGCGTCATGGTCTCGCCACGGCGGTCGGGAATGAACCGTTTCCACGGAGTGGTGTTTCCCTCCGTAGCGATCGGTCCGTGTCATGCGTCTTCGCAGAAGAAACAGCATTTTGCCCGTCCAGGACGAGAATCCGTTTGGTGAGCCGGTTCGAAGCGGGCTGGCCCGGAACGTAGCGGCGTTCGTCTCGCTGAGTGCGGTCGCGGCCGCGCTCGCCTTCGCCGTCGTGCACGTGCTCGATTCAGGCCCGTCCGCGGCGCCGTCCGTGGCGGTGTCTGCCTCGCCATCGCCCGTTAGTCCTGCAACCCCGCGGATCGCATCATCGCCGCCCCGGGCGGCCGGAACAGTCGAGAGCGCTTCGGTGTCTGCTTCCGCCTTCATGCGGCTCTCCAGCGCCTTATCAGCCAAGGCAGATGCCGCGCTCCCGTCGTCGCCCACGGCTCCGGCCCTCAATGTCGCCTTGGTCGCACCGCCGGCGAGCATTCCCGTGCCCGTTCCGGTCGCGTCCGCCCCAGCCATCGCGCTGCCTCCCAGCACCGTGTCAGGGCCGGAGGTCTTCCCCTCGACTATTCCGGTTCGCGAACCGGCGGCCCTGGTAGGGCTCGAGCCGGCTGGCCCTGCCGCCTCCCCGCCAGAGGGGCGCTCTGCCCTGTCGCCGCCGGGCAATCAGGTCGAAGGCCCAGCCGAGGCCGCCCTGCCCGGGCCACAAGCCCCGAATCCCGTAGCTCCCCCGGCCAGGGTGGCGAATACAGCGCCCGCCCCCGCTGCGGCGCGGGAGAAGGCGGTCCGCCCGGCGCCCCGTGTCGCCCGACGCGCCCTCTCGCGCGAACCCGAGACAACGGGAACCCTCCGCAGGGCGAGACCCGTTATTCGGCCCAAGCCGTCTCAGCCAAATAGTGCAGCCTCGGCCAACCCTGCGCCTGTCAGCCTGCCGGACACCCTCCGGCCGGGCAGTTTCTGAGGGGCGCCGCCATGCAAACGGGCCACATAACGAGCCGGGTTATCGCCGCGGCGCTTGCGGCGGCTCTAGGCGTCGGCGGCGCCTGTCCCGCCTCGGCCCAGACCGAGCCGGCCGAGCCGGTCGCGGCACCATCCGCAAACACGCCGGCGACGTGGCCCGCTCCGGCCCCCGTGGCCGGCGGGCCGGACGGCGAACTCGCCACGAGCTTCCTGTCCGGGATCGGAATGGTGCTCGCAACCCGGCAAGTCATGGCGAAGATCGGTCGTCCGCTCGAGCCCGCGCCCGGGCCGAACCGCACCGTCGAGGCCTGCCGCGACGCCGCCTGGGCTGAGGCGTCGAAGCTCGGCGCAACGACGATCGAGGCAGCCTCGGCCGGCCGGCAGGGCGTCGACCGCCAGGGTCGCGCGACCGCGCCGGTCCGGATGCGAATCACCTACCCGAACCTCATGGGCTTCGAGGTTCGCGAAGCCGTCATGATCTGCACGATCGACCGTCGTGGCACCATTCTCGAGGTGCGGAGCTAGTCTCTCGCCCGGTCACGGAGCCATGACGGACCGGCCCACGATGCGGCCGGCTTCGAGGTCGGCCAGGATGGCGTTCACCTCCGACATCGGCCGCGTCACGACCGGGACGGTCCTGACGTCGCGCTCCTGCATGATGCCGACGAGTTCGCGGAGTTCGGCAAGCGAGCCGACATAGGACCCCCGCAGCGTGACTTGGCGGAGCGGCAGGAGTGCGGTCGAGATGGACACCTCACCGCCGAACAGCCCGATCGCGACGACGGTCCCGCCGACATCGACCGAGTCGAGCGCGAGCCGCAACGTCTCGGGGGAGCCGACGAAATCGATCGCGGCGAGCGGCGGCCGCCCCCCGGCGAGGTCCCGAATTTGGGATCGCCCCTCGGGCGTCGATCCGTCGACGGCGGCGTGTGCACCGCCGGCGAGCGCGGCCTCGCGCTTCCCGCTCGTCACGTCGGACACGATGATCTTGGCGGGCAGGATGGCGCGGGCGAGCCCGATGCAGGCGAGGCCGACGCCGCCCGCCCCGATCACGAGCAGCGCGTCATCCTCCTCGAGCCGCGGCAGCTTGCGGATCGCGCTGTAGGCGGTAAGGCCGGAACAGGCCAGGGTCGCGGCGAGCGCTGGGTCGAGATCGCCATACGGCACGATGTAGCGCCCATGTGGCACGATCACGTGGTCCGAATAGCCGCCGTCCCGCCGCGTCCCGATCGTGCGCGGGGTGACGCAGCGCAGCTCCTCGCCGCTGGCAGGCGTGGCAGGCGCTACAGCCGATCCAGGGATGGACGATGCCGTGCTGCCCGAGCGCCACGCCCTCGGCCTCCGGCCCGAGCCCGACCACCTCGCCCACGATCTCGTGGCCGAGCGTGAAAGGCAGCGACATGCGCTGGCTTACCTCGAAGCGCTTGCCGCCGCCGAGGTCGAAGAAGCCGGACCAGATGTGCAGGTCGGAATGGCAGACGCCCGAGCGCCGAATTCGGACCAGCACCTCCGTTCCTGTCGGCTCCGGCTCCGCGGTGCAGCGAAGCTCGAGCGGCGCGCCGAATCGCGTGATCTGCCAGCTGTTCATGCTCCCTCCCAGCGGCGCATTCACGCCTTGCGGCCATGGAGAAAGCGCCGGCCGGTCCTGTCAAGCGAGCGGGGCGCAAGGGTAGCCGTGCGCGGGATTTTCGGGTCAGGTTTCCGCCGCTACCAGTTCAGGCGCTAACACTGATGCGCTGGCAGACCACGTTGCGGCCGCAGCCTGTGAAAGGTCGTTTCCGACGTCCCGTGCTGGCTCGAGCAGAACATGGGTTTGGAAGCTAGGCTATGAAACCATCTACGTAGACGTTGGTTGTTACACTGCGGTGACGTGAGGTTGCGTACGACATGAACGCGTTGCGGAAGGTTCTGGTCGTCGATAGCGGGCTCCGCGGCGACGACGATCTCCTGTCGATCGAGCTGGCGGAACTCGGGCTCTCGAGCGTCACGACCTCCTACGAGGCCGCCGACGACGTGCTCGGGCTTATCGAGCGTCCGTCCGCCATCTTCCTCAAGATGCCCTTGCCCCGGAACGCATCCGAGCGAGACAGTTTTCGCCGCCTCGCGGCTTCCCTGCGGACGGGCGAGCGGACCTGCGGCATTCCGGTCATCGAATGGGACCAGGATGTCGCCATCGCAACTGGCGGCATCTCCGCCATCCTCAAAAGCGAAGTCGGCCCGCAGGCCGTAGCCGGCCCCGAATTCTGATGTCACGCGCCGGCGGAGGCGGTGGAGCCTTCGGCGTCGGGGTGAGTGCCGAGACGACCTTCCCCTCCGAGACCGCCACCAGGTCTTTGACGATCAGCCGCGTCGTTTTCAGCCTCTCGGCCACTTCGTCGACCTCGCGCAGGAAGACGACCTTCATGTCAGGCCGGACCTTGGCGAAAGAGCCCTGCTCCGCGACATAGGCAACGAGGCCGGCCGGATTGGCGAAGCTGTTCTCCCGGAAGGCCACGATGATGCCCTTCGGGCCACCCTCGACGCGCGCGATATTCGCCTGCCGGCACAGGACCTTTATGCCGATGACGGCGAGCAGCTGGTCCACCTCCGGCGGGAGCTTGCCGAACCGGTCCACGAGTTCGGACCGGAAGCCCGCGATCTCGTCCTCCGTCTCGAAGGTGGCGAGCCGGCGGTAGAGCGCGAGCCGGAGCTGCAGGTCGGGGACGAAGTCCTCCGGGATCATGACCGGCGCCCCAACCGCGATCGTCGGCGACCATTGCTCCTCCGGCGGCTCCTCGATCCCGGCCTTGAGCTGGTTCACGGCGTCCTCCAGCATCTGCTGGTAGAGCTCGTAGCCGACCTCCTTGATATGGCCGGACTGCTCGTCGCCAAGGAGGTTGCCGGCGCCGCGGATGTCGAGGTCGTGCGAGGCGAGCTGGAAGCCGGCGCCGAGCGTGTCCAGCGATTGCAGCACCTTGAGGCGCCGCTCTGCCTGGACCGTCATGGTCCGGTTCTCCGGGATCGTGAAGAGCGCGTAGGCGCGCGTCTTCGACCGGCCGACGCGGCCGCGGAGCTGGTAGAGCTGGGCCAGGCCGAACATGTCGGCCCGGTGCACGATCAGCGTGTTCGCGGTGGGGATGTCGAGGCCGGATTCGACGATCGTGGTCGAGAGGAGCACGTCGAACTTGCCCTCGTAGAAGGCGCTCATCACGTCCTCGAGCTGCCCGGCCGACATCTGCCCATGCGCCACGCCGACCTTGGTCTCCGGCACCTCCCGCCCGAGGAACTCGCGGATCTCGGCGATGTCCTGGACGCGGGGCACGACATAGAAGGCCTGGCCGCCGCGGTAGCGCTCGCGCAGGAGAGCCTCGCGGATCGCGAGCGGGTCGAAGGGCGTGACGAAGGTCCGGACCGCGAGGCGATCGACGGGCGGCGTCGCTATGATCGAGAGCTCCCGGACGCCCGTCAGCGCGAGCTGGAGCGTGCGCGGGATCGGCGTCGCCGTGAGGGTGAGGACGTGGACCTCGGCCCGCATCTCCTTCAGCCGCTCCTTGTGGGAGACGCCGAAATGCTGCTCCTCGTCGACGATGATGAGGCCGATATCCTTGAAGGCCATGGCCTTTCCGAGGAGGGCATGCGTGCCCACCACGATGTCGATCCCGCCTTCGGCAAGCCCCGCCTTCACGGTCTTGAGTTCCGCCGCCGGCACGAAGCGTGACGCGTGGGCCACGTTGATCGGGAGCCCGCGGAAGCGATCCGAGAAGGTCTTGAAATGCTGGCGCGCGAGAAGCGTCGTCGGCACCACCACGGCGACCTGCTTCCCTGCCATCGCGGTCGCGAAGGCGGCCCGGAGCGCCACCTCGGTCTTGCCGAATCCGACATCGCCGCAAACGAGGCGGTCCATCGGACGGCCGGTCGCGAGATCGGCCATGACGGCCTCGATCGCGTTCAGCTGGTCGTCCGTCTCGTCGTAGGGGAAGAGGGCCGCGAACTCGTCGTAGGCGCCCTCAGGCGGCACGAGTCGCGGCGCCTGTTTCAGCATGCGCTGCGCCGCGACCTTGATCAGCGCGCCCGCCATCTCGCGGATGCGCTGCTTCATCCGCGACTTGCGGGCCTGCCAGGCGCCGCCGCCGAGACGGTCGAGCTGGACGTCCGTCTCCTCCGAGCCGTAGCGGCTCAGAAGCTCGATATTCTCGACCGGCAGGTAGAGACGGGTCTCGCCCGCATAGGTGATCTCGAGGCAGTCATGCGGCGCGCCGGCCGCCTCGATCGACTTCAGCCCGTCGAACCGCCCGATGCCGTGGTCGACATGGACGACGAGGTCGCCCGGCGTCAGCGCGGCCACCTCGGCCAGGAAGTCCTGCGGCCGTTTCGAGGCGCGTTTCTGGCGGACGAGGCGGTCGCCCAGGATGTCCTGCTCGCCGATGACGGCGAGGTCGCCGGCCTCGAACCCGGCCTCGAATCCCCAGACCGCGACCGGAATGTCGCCCGGCGGCATCGCGAGCGCCTCGGCGTGGCGGGCGGCAGGCTTCAGGTTCTTGAGGCCGTGATCCTCGAGCACGTGGCAGAGCCGCTCGCGCGACCCCTCCGACCAGGCGCCAATGAGGACCCTTCTCCCCTGCCCCTTCAGCGCGCGGATATGCTCGACCGCGGCCTGGAAAACATTGGCATTCGGGTCGGCCCGCTCGGCGATGAAGTCGCGGCCGCGCCGCGCCTCGAGGTCGATCACGGCGCCGCCGCTGCCACCCTCGGCGCGGGCGAAGGGCGTGAGTCGGGCGAGCGGCAGGTCGGCGATGCGCTTCGCCCATTCCTCGGGACCGAGATAGAGCGCGTCCGGCTTCAGCGGCCGGTAGGGCGAGACGCCGGCCTCGGCCCGGCCGATCGCCTCGGCGCGGGCGTCGTAATAATCCTTGACCTGGGCGAGCCGCTCGCCGGCCGCGTCCTCGGCCAGCGCGTCGAGCACCACCGGCACGTCCGGGACGTAGTCGAAGATCGTGTCGAGCCGGTCGTGGAAGAGCGGCAGCCAGTGTTCGAGGCCCGGATAGCGCCGGCCTTCGCTCACGGTCTCGTAGAGCCGGTCGTCGCGCCGCGGCGCGCCGAAGGCTGCGACATAGGTCTGGCGGAAGCGGCGGATCGACTCGGTCGTGATCTGGACCTCGCTCATCGGGACGAGGTCGAGCGAACGGAGCTGTCCGGTCGAGCGCTGGCTCTCCGGATCGAAGGGCCGGATCGATTCGAGGGTGTCGCCGAAGAAGTCGAGCCGCACCGGCAGCGGCAGGCCCGCCGGGTAGAGGTCGATGATGCCGCCCCGCACGGCATAGTCGCCGGGCTCGCGCACGGTGCCGGTCCGGGCGAAGCCATTGGTCTCGAGCCAGGCGACGAGGAGGTCCGACTTCACGACATTGCCGGGCGCGGCCGAAAACGTCTCGGCCGCGATCCGGGACCGCGGCGGCACGCGCTGCACGGCCGCGTTCACGGTCGTCGACAGGATGCGGGGCCGCTCCTCGGAGGTGTTGGAACGGGCGAGGCGCGCGAGCGCCGTCATGCGCTGGGCCGTGATCGCGCTTGTCGGCGAGACTCGATCATAGGGCTGGCAATCCCATGCCGGGAAGGGCAGCACCTCGATTTCGGGCGCAAGGTAGCGCAGCGCCGTCTCGAAGATCTGCCGGCGCTGGCCGTCGCGCGAGACATGGACGAGGACGGCCGGGCCCTCGGCCGTGCGGGAGAGCGCGCGCGCGAGGTCTGAGACGAGGATCGCGTCGAACCCGTCGGGCACGCCGGAGAGCGTCACGCCGTCGCCGCGCGAGAGCGCCGACAGCGCCGTCGCGAGCGGGCCCGTAAGGGTCGTGGTCCTGGGTCGTGCCATGTCTATCGCAACTGATCGTCCGCTCGCCCCGGCGAAGGCCGGGGTCGAGACCCTGTCCCGGGTGCCGGCTGTGGCCGGCCTCAGGCGTGGGAAGCTAGCTTCTGTACTCTCTCAACCTGGCGAGGAGCGAGGCGTCGATCCTGTCCGGCGGCGTCTCGCGTCCCGTCAGCCACGCATAGACCTCCTGGTCCGGCTCATCCATGAGCTGTTCCAGCGCAACCAAGTCCGGCTCCGACAGCGTCGCCATCTCGCGGTCGGCGAATCGGCCCATGACGAGGTCCATCTCGCGCATGCCGCGATGCCAGGCGCGGAACAGGGCACGCTTCCGGCGCGGATCGAGATCGCCACGTCCGGGCGTGGCGGAAGGTTCGGCCGCTGGACCAGGGCCGGACGCGGGATCGTTTGACGGGAGCATGGGCGCTATATAGCGCCCTCCCCGGCCGGTGCCAGGGCCGAACCCGCAACCCATGTCGCTCCGTCCCACCCTTCTCGACCCCGTCTTCGCGCCGGCCGCCTCCCTGCCCGGGGTGGGGCCGAAGATCGCGCCGCTGCTCGACCGCCTGCTCGGAGAGCCCGGCCGGCCGGCGCGCGTGATCGACCTCGTCCTGCACCTGCCGAGCGCGCATCTCAGCCGCGAGCTGAAAGGCTCGATCGCCGAGGCCCCGGTCGGCGAGCCCGTCACCCTCGCCGTGCGGGTGACCGAGCATCGCCCGGCCACGTTCGCGCGGGGGCGCGCGCCCTTCCGGGTGCTGGTCGAGGACGAGACCGGCGACGTCACCCTCGTCTTCTTCGGACTGCCCGCCCCGCGCGTGCAGCAAATGCTGCCGCTCGGCGCGCGCCGGCTCGTCTCGGGCACGATCGAGCTCTACGACGGCCATCGCCAGATGGTGCATCCGGCCCGCGTCGTGGACGAACGCGCCGGGGCGGAGGCCGCCACGAGCGAGGCGGTCTACGGCCTCACCGAGGGCGTCACGTCGCGGCTGATCGCGAAATATGTCGGCACCGCGCTGAAGCGCGTCCCGGCCTTGCCCGAATGGCAGGATCAGGCGTGGCTCGCGAAATGCGGCTTCGCGCCATTCGGGGAGGCTTTGCGGAAGGTGCACGAACCGAAGGCGGCCGGCGGACCTCCCCCAGCAGGGGGAGGTGGCAGGCTCGAAGGGCCTGACGGAGGGGGACAGCCCGGCCTGGTCGACCCCACCCCGGTTCACGCTTCGCGCGACTCGCCCTCCCCTGAAGGGGAGGGATCACCCGAGTTCTCGGACGCCGCCCGCCGCCGCCTCGCCTATGACGAACTCCTCGCCTCGCAGCTCGCCCTCGCGCTCGTCCGGGCCCGGATGAAGCGCCGCGCCGGGCGCGCGAATGCCGGCGACGGCCGGCTCGTGCGGCAGATCGTCGATGGCCTGCCCTTTCCGCTGACCGGCGCCCAGGAGCGCGCGATGGCCGAGATCCGGGCGGACCTCCTGGCCGACAACCGCATGCTGCGGCTGCTGCAGGGCGATGTCGGGGCTGGCAAGACGCTGGTCGCGCTCCTCGCCATGGCGAGCGTGGTTGAGACGGGGCGACAGGCCGCTCTCGTCGCGCCGACCGAGATCCTGGCTCGGCAGCATGCCGAGCGGCTGGCCGCCATCGCAGCCCCGGCCGGGATCACGGTCGGCATCCTGACTGGCCGCGACCGTCAGGCCGAGCGCCGCGCCACCCTGGCTGCACTCCGGGACGGCACGATCCAGATCGTCGTCGGCACCCACGCGCTCATGCAGGAGGACGTCGCCTTCCAGGATCTCGGCCTCGCCGTGATCGACGAGCAGCATCGCTTCGGGGTCCACCAGCGGCTCGCGCTCGGCGCCAAGGGCGAGGCGGTCGACATCCTGGTCATGACGGCGACGCCGATCCCCCGCACGCTGGCGCTCGCCGCTTTCGGCGACATGGACATCTCCGTCCTCGACGAGAAGCCGCCAGGGCGGCAGCCCATCGCGACCCGGCTCGTCTCGGCCGAGCGCACGGACGAGGTCGCCGGCGCTGTCGCGCGCGCCATCCGGACCGGCGACCTCGTCTATTGGGTCTGCCCGCTCGTCGCAGAATCCGAGACGGTCGATCTCGCGGCGGCGGAGGAGCGCTACGCCGAGCTGCGGGTCGTCCTCGGCGAGGAGGTCGTCGGCCTGATGCACGGCCGCATGACTTCGCGCGACAAGGACGCCGTCATGGAGCGGTTTGCGTCGGGCGAGATCAAGGTTCTGGTCTCCACAACCGTGATCGAGGTCGGCGTCGACGTCTCGCGCGCGACCGTCATGGTGATCGAACATGCGGAGCGGTTCGGGCTCGCGCAGCTCCACCAGCTGCGCGGTCGGATCGGGCGCGGCGAGCGGCCCTCGACCTGCCTGCTCCTCTACAAGGGCCCGCTCGGCGAAACGGCCAAGGCGCGGCTCGAGACGCTGCGCCGGACGGAGGACGGGTTCGAGATCGCCGAGCAGGATCTCAAGCTCCGCGGCGAGGGTGAGATCCTGGGCACGCGCCAGTCCGGCCTGGCCGGGTTCAAGGTCGCCCGGCTCGAGACGGATGCCGACCTCCTCGCGGCGGCCCGGGACGATGCGCGGCTGATCGTCGACCGCGATCCGGAGCTCGTCGGCGAGCGGGGACGGGCGTTGCGCGTGCTGCTGTATCTGTTCGAACGCGACGAAGGGGTAAAGCTGCTTCGGGCGGGGTGAGAAGCACCCCTTCTCCCCTTGCGGGAGAAGTCGAGGTGCGCGTCAGCGCAACCGGATGAGGGGTGGTCGCAGCAAGCCCTGTGAAGAGGAGAACCCCTCACCCGGTCGAACGCTGCCGCGCTCGACTCGCCTCTCCCGCAAGGGGAGAGGCGGGGACGCCGGGTCACTCCACCGTCACCGACTTCGCTAGGTTCCGCGGCTGGTCGACGTCTTTCCCCATGAAGACGGCCGTGTGGTAGGCGAGGAGCTGGATCGCGACGGCGTAGACGAGGGGCGCGACGACCGGATCGCAATCCGGCATTACGATCGTGCCCATCGTGTCCATCCCGGCCGCCGCTGCCCCCGCGCGGTCGGTGACGAGAAGGATGCGGCCGCCGCGCGCGGCGACCTCCTGCATGTTCGAAACCGTCTTCTCGAAGACGGCGTCGTGCGGCGCGATGACGATCACCGGCATGGTCTCGTCGATCAGCGCGATCGGGCCGTGCTTGAGTTCGCCGGCCGCATAGCCCTCGGCGTGGATGTAGGAAATCTCCTTCAGCTTCAGCGCCCCTTCGAGCGCCAGCGGAAAGGAGGTGCCGCGCCCAAGATAGAGCACGTCCTTCGCCTTCGCGATCTCGCGCGCCAGAAGCTCGATCTCGGCCTCCGCGTGCAGCGCCTCGTTCATCAGGGCCGGCACGCCAATGAGCGCGTCGACGAGGCGCTGCTCCTCGGTTTCCGAGAGGAAGCCTCTCTCGCGCCCGGCCGCGATCGCGAGCGAGAGCAGCACGGCGAGCTGGCAGGTGAAGGCCTTGGTGGACGCGACCCCGATCTCCGGACCGGCGAGCGTCGGCGCGACCGCGGCGCTTTCGCGCGCGATGGTCGAGGTCGGCACGTTCACGACCGAGAGAACGTGCTGTCCCTGCGCCTTCGCGTAACGCAGCGAGGCCAGCGTGTCGGCGGTCTCCCCGGATTGCGACACGAAGATCGAGAGCTCGCCCGGGTCGAGCGGCGCCTCGCGATAGCGGAATTCGGACGCGACATCGATCTCGACCGGCAGCCGGGCGAGGCGCTCGAACCAGTATTTCGCGATGAGGCCGGCATAATAGGCGGTGCCGCAGGCCGAGATAGACAGCCTTTTCAGGTCCTTGAACGAAAACGGCAGGACCGGGCGGCAGGTGCGGCCGGTCGTGAAGTCCACGTAATGGGCGACGGTGCGGCCGACGACCTCCGGCTGCTCGTAGATCTCCTTCGCCATGAAATGGCGGTGGTTGCCCTTCGAGGCCACGAAGGCGCCGACCGGGATGGTCTGGCGCGGACGATCGACCGGATGACCGCCGGAATCCCGGACAACCACCCCTTCGCGGGTCAGCACCGCCCAATCCCCATCCTCGAGGTAGGAGACCTGGTCGGTGAAGGGCGCGAGCGCGAGGGCGTCCGAGCCGAGATACATCTCGCCCTCGCCGTGGCCGACCGCCAGCGGGGCGCCGTGCCGGGCCCCGATCAGGGTGTTCGCCTCGCCCTCGAACAGGAAGGCGAGCGCGAAGGCGCCGCGGAGCCGCGGCAGCGTGGTCGCGACGGCCTCCATCGGGGTCTTCCCCTCCCGGAGCTTCGCCGTGACGAGCTGGGCCACGACCTCGGTGTCGGTCTCCGTCTCGAAGACGACCCCCTTGGCCTCGAGCTCGAGCTTCAGCTCGCGGTAATTCTCGATGATGCCGTTATGGACGACCGCGAGCTTGTCGGTCGCGTGCGGATGGGCGTTGCGCTCGTTCGGCTTCCCATGCGTTGCCCAGCGGGTATGGCCGATACCGATCGCGCCGGTGAGCGGCGCCTCTGATAGCTTGAGTTCCAGGTTGCGGAGCTTGCCCTCGGCCCGGCACCGGGTCAGGTGACCGTTCTCCAGCGTTGCGACGCCGGCCGAATCGTAGCCCCGATATTCGAGGCGCTTCAGCGCGTCGACGACCTGCGTCGCGACCGGGTTCTTCCCGAGTATTCCGACGAT
This sequence comes from uncultured Enterovirga sp., assembly GCF_964242715.1. Classification (NCBI taxonomy): domain Bacteria; kingdom Pseudomonadati; phylum Pseudomonadota; class Alphaproteobacteria; order Hyphomicrobiales; family Methylobacteriaceae; genus Enterovirga; species uncultured Enterovirga sp. The sequence continues at coordinate 69,670 of NZ_CAXTAZ010000002.1, read as the reverse complement.
CCCGCACATGAAGGGCTCCGCGATCGGCCGGCTCGCCAAATCTGGTCCGTCTTAGCCGGCCCTGCTGAACAAAGACCAATCAAGATACATGACGAGCTGTTACCGCAACGTCGCAAACCCTTCGGGTCACGTCTTCTGCGACGTCACCCAGCCCGCTTTCACGACCTGGCGTCCGCGCCCGATCGCGAGCGCGTCCGCCGGGACGTCATCCGTGATGACGGAGCCCGAGCCGACATAGGCCCGGTCGCCGATGCTCACCGGCGCGACGAGGGAGCTGTTCGTGCCGATGAAGGCGCCCTCCCCGATGGTGGTCCGGTGCTTGGCCCGTCCGTCGTAATTGCAGGTGATCGTACCGGCACCGACATTCGTGCCGGCACCAATGGCGGCGTCGCCGAGATAGGCGAGGTGGTTGGCCTTCACGCCGGCGCCGAGCACCGCGTTCTTCACCTCGACGAAGTTGCCGATATGCACTCCCTCGCGCAGCACGGCGCCGGGACGCAGGCGGGCGAAGGGGCCGACGATCGCGCCCTCCCCGATCTCGGCACCCTCGATGTGGGAGAAGGCCCGAATGACCGCGCCTTCGCCGACCGTCACGCCGGGTCCGAACCAGACATTCGGCTCGACCGTCACGTCGCGGCCGATGCGGGTGTCGGAGGAGAGAAACACCGTCTCGGGCGCGACGAGCGTGACGCCCGCCGCCATGACGGCGGCCCGCAGGCGCGACTGCAACGCGGCTTCGGCCGACGCGAGCTGCGCCCGGTCGTTCACGCCGGCGACCTCGGCCTCGGGCGCGGTCACGACCACGGCCCGCTCTCCCCGCGCGGCCGCGATCTCGACCGCGTCGGTCAGGTAATACTCGCCCTTGGCATTGGTGTTGCCGATCGCCTCCAGCAGCGACAGGGCGACATCGCCCCGGAGCGCCATCAGGCCGGCGTTGCAAAGGGTGACGCGGCGCTCCTCGTCGGAGGCGTCGCGCTCCTCCCGGATCGCGACGAGCCGCTGGCCTTCGAGGAGGAGCCGGCCGTAGCCGGTCGGGTTCGCGGCCTCGAAACCGAGCACCGCCATCGCCGCACCCTCGGCGAGCGGCCTGCGCAGCCGGGCGATGGTCGACGCGGTGACGAGGGGCGTATCGGCAAAGGCCACCACGACGTCGTCCACGCCGGCGAGCATCGATCCGCGTGCCGCCAGAACGGCATGCGCGGTGCCGAGGCGCTCGGCCTGCGTGACGATCACGGCGGCCGGCAAGACGGCCCGCGAGGCCGCCGCGACATCGTCCCGACCGGGCCCGACCACGATCGCGACCTCATTCGATCCCGCCTCGGTCACGGCGGAGAGCACATGCGCCAGCATGGTCCGGCCGGCGATCCTGTGAAGCACCTTCGGCAGCGCCGAACGCATCCGGGTGCCCTCGCCAGCCGCCAGGATGATTGCTAAGCACGACCGGCCTCGCGAAGCGGGCTCGTTTGAAGGTGCGTCACTCATGGTCTTGTCTCGACGGAACGTTCTGATGTTCCGCCGGCACCTATCGCAACACTCTCGCGATCCGCAAACCAGCGCAGCCGCGCGGGGCGGACGTTGATGGAGAAGCCGAAAGCCGTCGCCCAGCCCGGGCGACGAGAGGTGGTGGCCTCGCTCGGTGCCGGATGGGTCGCGGCCGCGCTTCCGGCGGGGTCGGCGCTCGCGCAGGCGAACACGCCTCAGGCGCTGATCCAGAACGCCCTCGGCGAAGGCCAGCGTTTCGAGCCGGGCTCCGTCACGGAACTCGCCCGAGCTCTGTCGAAACGCGCCTTCGTCCCGCCTCCGAACGATCTCCCGGAACCCTTTGCCGGGCTGAATTACGAGCGCTACGTCGCGATCAAGTCCCTCCCGTCCGGACGGATCTGGGATGGCGAGAACCGGGGCTTCGTGGTCGAGCCGCTGGCGCGCGGCTTCGTGTTCACGACCGCCGTGACGCTGTTCACCGTCGAGGACGGGCAGGTCCGCCGGATCATGTTCGACAAGGGCCGCTTCGATTTCGGCGGGCTCGCCGTGCCGGCGAATGCCCCCGATCCGGGGTTTTCCGGGTTCCGGCTCGACGCCGTCGGCGCGGGAGGGCCGCCCTTCGAATTCGCGCTCATCCAGGGCGCGACGTTCTTCCGGGCGGCGGCCCGGGGCCAGAATCTCGGCATCGTCGCCCGCGCTCTCGCCCTGAAGCCGGCCGAAACGAGGGGCGAGGAATTCCCCATTTTCCGGGCCTTCTGGCTCGAGCGGCCGGTCGCGGGCACGAATGCGCTCGTCATCCACGGGCTCGTCGATTCGGAATCCGTCGCGGGCTCGGTCCGGATGACCTTCCGGCCGGGCGAGGCGACGATCGTGGACGTCGAGACGACGCTCTTCCCGCGCGTGAATCTCGAACATGTCGGGTTCGGCGGCATGGGCGCGACCTTTCTCTACGGACCGAATGTCCGGCGCGGCATCGACGACCTCCGGCCCGCCGTCTACGACGCCTCAGGGCTGAGCATCCTGAACGGCCAGGGCGAATGGCTCTGGCGTCCGCTGAACAACCCCGACACCCTGCAGATCTCGGCCTTTCTGGACGACAACCCGAAGGGTTTCGGCCTCCTGCAGCGCGAGCGCGATTTCGGGGCGTTCCAGGACGACGTCCAGCATTTCGAGGCGCGGCCGAGCCTCTGGATCGAGCCGATCGGGGATTGGTCGCAGGGTGCCGTGCAGCTGATCGAGATCCCGTCCGATTCGGAGATCAACAAGAACATCCTGGCCTATTGGCGGCCCAAGGCCGCGATGCAGGCCGGCTCGGAGGTCACCCTCGCCTACCGGCAATTCTGGTCTTGGGCGCCGCCCGACCGACCCCAACTCGCGACCGTGACCTCGACCCGGTCCGGACGGGGGCCGGGCGGGCGCCGCCGGAGGTTCATCGTCGAATTCGGAGGCGAGGCGCTCGGCGCCGCGATCCCGGACCTGAAGGTCGCCCTGACCACCGCGCCGGGATTGATCCAGAACCAGCGCACCTGGCTCTACGCCGAGCGGAAATCCGTCCGGGTCGGGTTCGACCTCGATCCCGGCGGTGATAATGCTTGCGAGATGAGGCTGGTGCTGCAATCGGGAGCGAAACCGCTGAGCGAGACATGGCTTTATCGTTGGACGCCGTAGCCGAGGTCCGGCTGCCGCAAGTCGTGAACCCGCATCCGGAGCCCCATCTTCCGCCCGAGAGCGGGCTCTCCATGCCGACCCAGTCCTTGTCGCGATGGAGTGCCGAGGACAGCGCCGCGTCGGCAGCACGCCGCCCGGTCTCAGCCGCACCCTGGCTCGCCCGCGCGTTCGTCTACGGAGGAGCCGCGCTCCTGACCGCCTACGGCGCGCGCGAGATGTATTATGTCGTCTCGGTCAGTCGGACGACGGTCCTCCAGTACGGGCTGCTCGCGCTCTTCGTCGTCAACTTTTCCTGGATCGCGCTCGCCTTCACGAGCGCGGTGCTCGGTTTCGTGAAACTCGCGCTTCGTCGCTCACGGCCCGACCCGGCGCGGCTTCCGTTGACGACCCGGACCGCGATCGTGATGCCGGTCTATAACGAGCAGACCTCCCGTACCTTCGCGGCCGTAGAAGCGATCCGGCTCTCGGTCGAGGCGACCGGCCAGGGATCGGCCTTCGACTATTTCATCCTGTCGGATTCGACGAACCCGGATGCCTGGGTCGCGGAGGAGCGCGCCTTCATGGCGCTCCGGGACAAGATCGGTCCCGGCGCACGCCTCTTCTACCGGCACCGCGAGAAGAACCATCACCGCAAGGCCGGCAACATCGCCGACTTCGTCACCCGTTGGGGCGGCGACTACGAGCACATGATCGTGCTCGACGCCGACAGCCTGATGACGGGCGCCTGCATCCTCGCGCTGACGGAGGCGATGGAGGCCGATCCACGGGCAGGCATCATCCAGACGCTTCCCCTCCTCGTGAACCGGAACACGCTCCTCGCCCGGCTGCAGCAATTCGCAGCCCGCGTCGCCGGTCCGGTGATCGCGACGGGCCTCGATTCCTGGTCCGGGCGCGACGGCAATTACTGGGGCCACAACGCGATCATCCGGACGCGGGCCTTCGCGGACCATTGCGGGCTGCCGGACCTCAAGGGGAAGCCGCCTTTCGGCGGGCACATCCTCAGCCACGATTTCGTCGAGGCGGCCCTGATCCGGCGCGCGGGATGGTCGGTCTACATGCTGCCCGACCTCGCCGGGAGCTACGAGGAAAGCCCGCCCTCGCTGATCGACCTCTCCGTCCGAGACCGGCGCTGGTGCCAGGGCAACCTCCAGCATTCGCGCATCATCGGCGCGCGCGGCCTGAAACTCGCGACCCGACAGCATTTCGCGACCGGCATCATGGCCTATCTCGCCTCGCCCTTCTGGCTGCTGCAGCTCGTCGTCGGTATCGCGCTCGTCCTGCAGACGACCTACATCCGGCCGGAATATTTCAGCCGCGATTTCCGCCTGTTCCCGTCCTGGCCCCGATTCGATCCCGAGCGCGCCCTTTGGCTGTTCGCCCTCACGATGGGCATCCTGCTCGCCCCGAAGGTCTTCGGCCTCATCCTGATGCTGGCCGACGGCGCGAAGCGCCGGGCCTGCGGCGGCACGATCCGGCTCACCCTGTCCTTCCTGATCGAGCTCATCCTCTCCGCCCTGATCGCCCCGATCCTGATGCTCGTGCAGTCGGGATCAGTGTTCCAGATCCTGGTCGGCGGCGACACCGGCTGGAACCCGCAGCGTCGAGACGACGGCTCGATCCCGCTGCGGGACATCGTGCGGCGCCACCGCTGGCACACCATGCTCGGGATCGTGGCCGGCCTTTCGGCCTTCCTGATCGCGACGTCGCTGTTCCTGTGGATGTCCCCGACGATCATCGGCCTCGTCCTCGCGATCCCGATCTCCTGGCTCTCGGGTTCGCTCGCGACGGGGCTCGTGCTGAAGCGCCTGGGGCTCCTCCTCACCCCTGACGAGAGCCGGCCGCCCGAGATCGTGGCCCAGGCGAACGCCCTTCAGGCCGAGAATGCGAAGCGCGGCTTCGACGACCAGGACGCGCTTGTCGTCCTGCACGGCGACCCGGATCTGCGCGACCGGCACGAGGCGATGCTGCCGCATCGACCGCATCGGCAGCGGGGTGAATTCGAGATCGAACGCGTGTTGGCGGAGGCGAAGATCATCGACGCCGCCACCATCGCCGAGGCGGTGGAATGGCTGAAGCCGCGCGAACGGATGGTGATCCTGAACGACCGGGCCCTCCTGAGCCTCGCCATGCGGCTTACCGCCTGAGGCGCGGCAGGGCTGGCCCTCCTGTCCGATCGTGGTAAGAGCCGTCCATCGTCAGCAGGCGGCTGATCCATGCCGCTTTCTCGCGCCGCCCCAGGGCGACCATCACCATAACGTCGGAGGAAACATGAAGCGTCGACAATTCATGAGCGCGGGCGCCGCGGCGGTCGTGGCCGGTGCGACGACCCAGACTGCCCAGGCTCAGACGACGGCACCCGCGGTCACCAATCCGGTGGCCTCCCCGGCCGTGGCGACGTCGATGCCGGAGATCCGCTGGCGCCTGACCTCGGGCTTCCCGAAATCGCTGGACACCATCTACGGCGCCGCGGATCTCTTCACGAAATACGTCTCCGAAGCGACCGACGGGCGGTTCCAGATCCAGCCCTTCGCGGCCGGCGAGATCGTCGGGACGGCACAGGCGATCGACGCGGTGGCGAACAACACCGTCGAGATGGCCCATACGGCGTCCTATTATTACGTCGGCAAGGACCCGACCTTCGGCATCCTGACGGCGGCGCCCTTCGGGTTAAATACCCGCCAGCAGAATTCCTGGTATTACCATAACGGCGGCCTGGAACTCGCCAACGAGTTCTATGGCAAGTCCGGGCTCTACGCCCTGCCGGGCGGCAATACCGGCACGCAGATGGGCGGCTGGTTCCGCAAGGAGATCAAGACGGTCGCCGACCTGAACGGGCTCAAGATGCGGATCGCCGGCCTCGCCGGCAACGTCCTGCAGAAGCTCGGCGTCGTGCCGCAGCAGATCCCGGGCGGCGACATCTACCCGGCGCTCGAGCGCGGCACGATCGACGCGGCCGAATGGGTCGGCCCCTATGACGACGAGAAGCTGGGCTTCAACAAGGTCGCGCCCTTCTACTACTACCCTGGCTGGTGGGAAGGCGGGGCCATGATCAAGTTCTGGTTCAACAAGGAGAAGCTCGCGGCCGTCCCGAAGAGCTACCGGGCCATCGTCGAGGCGGCGGCCGCCTACGCCAATATCGACATGACGGCCAAATACGACGCGAAGAACCCGGCCGCCCTACGCCGGCTCGTCGGCGGCGGTGCCCAGCTCCGGCCCTTCAGCCCGGAGATCCTGGACGCCTGCTACAAGGCGTCCAGCGAGTTCTACGACGAGACCATGGCCAAGAACGCGGACTTCAAGAAGGTCTGGGAGAACATGCGGGCATTCCGGAACGAGGAATATCTCTGGTTCCAGGTCGCCGAATACACCTACGACAACTACATGATCCGGGCCCGGGCCCGGGGCGGCTAGCCTTTGCTCGGCGGCCATTGCCAATGCGGACGGGTGCGCTACCAGGCGGAGGCGCACCCGTTCCACGAGACGATCTGCCACTGCGCCGATTGCCGGCGCAGCGTCGGTGCCGCCGAGGTCGCGTGGTTCAGCGTGAAGCGGGCCGCCTTTCGCTTCGTTGCCGGAGAGCCCGCCTCCTATCGTTCGAGCCCCGGCGTCACCCGACGCTTCTGCGGCACCTGTGGCACCTCGCTGACCTTCGAGCTCGACGATACGCCCGATGAGGTGGACGTGACGATCGCGAGCCTGGACGATCCCGGCGCCGTGCCGCCGAAGGATCACAGCTGGACGGCATCGAAACCCGGCTGGGCCGTTTTGGGCGACGGCCTCCCCCAATTCCCCGGGCCGGCCGAACGGTAGCTGTCACCCCTGGTTCGCGCCCCGCCGCCTCCCCCTCGAGGCCCGCTTCGCCGGGCATCTCAGGAAGAGGAGCACAGGCCGGCGCGACCGCGCCGCTACGCGGTCCTGAGGTCCGGCGGCACGGCCTCATCCCGCAGCGCCGCGAGCGCCTCATCGAGGCTCATCCCGGTCTGGTCCTTCGATCCGAGCCGGCGGATCGAGACCCGCCGCTCCTCCGCCTCACGGCGCCCGAGAACCAGCAGCACGGGAACCTTGGCCAGCGAATGCTCGCGGACCTTGTAGTTGATCTTCTCGTTGCGGAGATCCGCCTCGACCCGGAGGCCGGCCTTCTTGGCAGCGGCCACGACCTCCTCGGCATAGGGATCGGCATCCGACGTGATCGTCGCGACCACGACCTGGACCGGCGCGAGCCAGAGCGGGAAATGCCCGGAATAATGCTCGATCAGGATGCCGAGGAAGCGCTCCATCGAGCCGCAGATCGCCCGGTGGATCATGACCGGCAGCTTCTTCGCCCCGTCCGAGTCGATGAAGGTGGCGCCGAACCGCTCCGGCAGGTTGAAGTCGACCTGGGTCGTGCCGCATTGCCAGTCGCGGCCGATGGCGTCGCGGAGGACGTATTCGAATTTGGGGCCGTAGAAGGCGCCCTCGCCCGGGTTGATGGCGGTCTTCACCCGGCCGCCCGACTGTTCCTCGATCGTGGCCAGGACCTCCCGCATCACGGCCTCGGCGCGGTCCCAGAGGTCGTCCGACCCCACCCGCTTGTCCGGTCGCGTCGAGAGCTTCACGACCACCTCCTCGAAGCCGAAATCGGCATAGGTCGAGAGGATCAGATCGTTGATCTTCAGGCATTCCTCGGCCATCTGCGCGTCCGTGCAGAAGACGTGGGCGTCATCCTGGGTGAAGCCCCGGACCCGCATCAGGCCATGCAGCGCACCGGACGGCTCGTAGCGGTGCACGTTGCCGAATTCGGCATACCGCGTAGGCAGATCGCGGTAGGACTTCACACCCTGCTTGAAGATCTGGATGTGGCCGGGGCAGTTCATCGGCTTCAGGGCGAAGACGCGCTTGTCCTCCGTCTCGTCCCCGGCCGACTGGGCCATGAACATGCTCTCCCGGTACCATTCCCAGTGGCCCGAGGTCTGCCAGAGGGAGGCGTCGAGGAGCTGCGGGGCGTTCACCTCCTGGTAGTCGAGCTTGCCCAGGCGGCGGCGCATATAGGCGATCAGGGCCTGGAACATGGTCCAGCCCTTCGGGTGCCAGAAGACGACGCCCGGCCCCTCCTCCTGGAAGTGGAAGAGGTTCATCTCTCGGCCGAGCCGGCGGTGGTCGCGCTTCTCGGCCTCCTCCAGCATCGTGAGATACTGTTTGAGATCGGCCTCGCTCGCCCAGGCCGTGCCGTAGATGCGCTGGAGCATCGGGTTGTTCGAGTCGCCGCGCCAATAGGCGCCGGCGAGCTTGAGGAGCTTGAAGCCGTTGCCGATGCCGCCCGTCGAGGCGCCGTGCGGGCCGCGGCAGAGGTCGAGCCACTCGCCCTGCCGATAGATCCGGAGCGCCTGGTCCTCCGGGATCGCATCGATGAGTTCGAGCTTGTAGCGCTCGCCCTTGTCAGCGAACCAGGCCCTGGCCTCTTCGCGCGACCAGGTCTCGCAGGTGATCGGATTGTTGCGGGCGATGATCTCCCGCATCCGGGCCTCGATCCGGGCGAGGTCCTCAGGGTGGAAGGGCTCGTCGCGGGCGAAGTCGTAATAGAAGCCGCTCTCGATCACCGGGCCGATCGTGACCTGGGTGCCCGGATAGAGATCCTGCACGGCCTCAGCCATCACATGCGCGGTGTCGTGGCGGATGATTTCGAGCGCGTCCGCGGCCTCGCGCGTCACGATCTCGACCGTCGCGCCGTCCGGCACCGGGGCGGAGAGGTCGGAGAGGCGGCCGTCGACCTTCGCGGCCATGGCGCGCTTCGCGAGGGACTTCGAGATCGCGCCCGCGACGTCGGCCGCGGTGGTCCCGTCCGGGAACTCGCGCCGGGCGCCGTCGGGGAAGCTCACATGAATCATCGGTCTGGCCGCAAGGTGGTCACGCCGGCTGAGCCGGCACGGGCCTCCCCTCGCGCAATCCGAGGCCGAGAACAAGGTCGCGCAGGCTCGGCGCCGATCGTGACCCAGAAGGAACGTGATCCCTGGCTCCGCTGATCCCGGGACGCCAGGATCGCCGGAACCCAGGATCCCGGGGCCGCGCGAGCCCGGGCCGGTGGCCGCGCCTTACCGAAGCGGGAAGCCGAGCCGGTTCAGGCTCTCCCGCAGGGTCTCCCGTCCCGCGAGGGACGCGAGGCGACCCAGTCGGTTGCGGACCCGCGCGGTCCAGGCTCCGCCGCCACCGTGGCGGGAGGCCTCGAACGTGCGATCGTAATCCGAGATGACGGCGGCCTCGCTCGCGAGATCGTAGCGCTCGTGGTGCAGGATCGCGGCCTGAGGCAGTCGCGGCCTGATGCCGGCCGGCACGGCCTCTTCGGCATAGCCGACGCAAAGGCCGAAGATGCCGACAGCGCCTTGCGGCAGGCCGAGTTCGGCCGCGACGGTCTCGGGCCCGTTCCGCAACGCCCCGATATAGACCGTCGCGAGTCCGAGCGACTCGGCCGCCACGACCGCGTTCTGGGCGGCGAGCGCCGCGTCGATCGAGGCGACCAGGAACGTCTCGAGATAGGGAAGCCCATCGAGCGGTTCGCCCTGGCGCCCGGCGATCCGGTCGGCCCGCGACAGGTCCGCCAGGAAGACCAGGAAGAGCGGGCATTGCTCGATATGCTTCTGGTCGGCAGCCACTTTCGCGAGTGCAGCCTTCCGGTTCGGATCGGTGACCGCCACCATCGACCAAGTCTGCATGTTGGACGAGGTCGCGGCCGATTGTGCGGCGGCGACCAGCATGGCCAGGGTTCCCTCCGGAAGCGGATCGGGGCGATAGGCCCGCACCGAATGGTGGCTGAGCAGCAGCGCGACGGTCTCGTTCCAGGGCATCCGGGATGGCGGCGCCGAGTCGCCGTAGCGTGCCCTCCAGGCCCCCGCGATACGGCTCTCGTCTGTCTTCACGTCCAAGCGCCGCTCCTGTGTCGGGTCAGTCGGTTCGCCTCCGCAATGGCGAGGCCACATCACTCGTCGCCGGCCTGCCACGTTCCCGCAAGTGTCCATCCGGTGGACAGCCGGAGCCGCCGCCGCGAACAGTCCAGGGGCCGGCAGGAGAGCCAACAGTCGGTCAGGACAGGTCACCGTCGGCGCGGATGAACCCTCGTCCGGCGGCCGACCTAGCGCGGCATCGGCGTCCCGGTCTCCCGGTCGGGATTGCGGAAGGCGCAGAGCAGCCGGAAACAGCCGATGGAGGCGCCCGCGGCTTCGGGCAAGGCCCCGAGGACCCGGCGCAGCCGCTCCGCCGTCTCGACCCGCATCGTCTCCACCACGATCGCGCCCCGAGCCGCCTCGTCGCGGCCTGGCCTGATACGGGATTCCGTCGTGTCCGGCGGCGCATCCTGGCTGGGCGCAGCGCGCCAGAGCCGGATGCGGAGTATCTCGGCCGGATTCAGCCCCGCCCCGTCGATGGCGGGCAGCCGCCCGGGCGTGGTGCCGTGGAAGCGGAGCACGACCGCTGCGCCCCCGACGATCTCCGTGCCGGCTCCGCCCGGCTGAGCGTCCTCCTCGAAAACGGAGCGGATCATGCCGAGGAAGCGCGGCATGATCGTTCGGGTCATCTCGCTCGGAGAGGACAGGCAAGCCGTGTAGGCGGGGCTCTTCAGCACGGCCGCGCCGTCCATTTCGTAGAAGGTGAAGAAGGCGCGATCCCCGTCGGTCGCCTCATAGCGGCGGGCCGACCGGAAGCCCGGGACGGCCAGCCGCTCCGGAACGTGGTCGGTCTGGTACCAGCGCTCGTAATCGGCCGCGATCTCGTCGGCGCGGTCGTTCCAGACGGCGAGGATGCCGGTCATCGCTGCTGATCCCAGCGTGCCGCCCGCCCTGGCTCTCCCGGCCGGAACATGAAGTACGCTCGGTTGCTCTGGTAGCGCCGGAGCCTCTGGATCCATGGTGTTCGGTCGGCCGCGCACCAGACGTCCGAGCCATAGCTGTCCGGGCCGACGAGGTGGTAGATCGCGACGTAGCGGGGAGCCCCGCGCAAGGCCCTGAAGCGGCGCCCGGAGAGAACGCCGGGAACCTGGACCAGGGCCGGAATGTGCTCGGTGTCATACCAGTCGTTGAACTCGCCCTCGGCCTCCGGCGCGATGTCCATGGTGACGACGAACAGGGCCCCGGCATCCTCCGGCCAGGCGATCGGCTCCGGCGCCAGCGCCTCGAGGTCCCAGGCCGCCACGCAATCGTCGGGCTGGTCGCCGGACGGCGGGGAACCCGGCTCGGTCCGGGCGAGCCAGCATCGAAGGGTGGACCCCTCGGGCTTGCCCCGCAAGAGCCGGTCGAGCGTACCGCCGACCACGCGTCCGCCCGTCCAGATCTCGGCAGGACCACCGTTCGACAGCGGGCGCCATGAGGAGGCGTCCTGGATCGTGAGGGTCAGGGTCGGACCCAAAGCCGGACGGGGGGCGGCCGAGCCTGTGGCGGTCTGCGGGTCCATGGTCATCCGGCCTCCCCTGTTGCGGCGTTCGCCTCGGCGCCCTCGATGCCCGGGTCTACAAGTCTCGTGCCGCACCGTGCCGCAGGTTGCCAGGCGGCTGCAGACGGCTAAGATGTCCGCAAGAAAGACACAGAACACCGTTGGACGTCCGGGAGGACAGGTTCTTTGATACAGGGCGTCGTCGTCGTCGGTCGTGACGGCCGGATCAGTTTCGCCTGCGGACTGGGCCAGGATTCCCGCATTCGCAGCCTGACGACCGATCCGGACTGGCTCGAGGAGGCGGTCCGGAAGCGGCTGCGGCCGATCCAGATCGACCGCCAGCGCTGGATCGTCGTCGCCACGCCCTTTGCGGAGGGGACCTTGTTCCTGGTCAGCGAACCAGCCGGCGACGCGCTGATGACCTTCCTCGGCTGCGTCGACTTCGCGCACGAGATTTTCGAGCACCTGCTCACAGACCCGTTCGAGGCGATGACGGTCGTCGATGCCGAGGCCCGCGTCGTCTATCTCTCGCCGGTGCACGAGAGCTTCTTCGGCCTCGCCAGTGGCGAGGGGAACGGCCACCCGGTCTCGAAGATCATCGAGAACACCCGGCTCGACAAGGTCGTCGCCAGCGGCAAGGCGGAGATCGGCCAGATCCAGCGCATGAAGGGGTTCGAGCGCGTCGTCTCGCGCGTGCCGATCAGCCAGGACGGCAAGGTGGTCGGCGCCGTCGGCCGGATCATGTTCAAGGGCCCGGAACAGGTCGAGGCGCTAAGCCGCCGCATCAATGCGCTGGAGCGCGAGGTGGAGTTTTACCGACGCGAGGCGGCGAGCCTGCAGGAGCAGGATGCCAATCTCGACGACCTGATCGGCACGAGCGCCGGGATGCAGAGGCTCCGGACCGAAATCCGGAAGCTGGCTCCGCTCGAGATCCCGGTCCTCATCCATGGCGAGAGCGGCACCGGCAAGGAACTGGTCGCGCAGGCCCTCCACCGCCTGAGCCTGCGCCGGAACTCGCCGATCATCATGGTCAACGCGGCCGCGCTTCCCGCGACTCTCGTCGAATCCGAACTCTTCGGCTACGAGGCGGGCTCCTTCACGGGGGCCGACAAGAAGGGCCGCAAGGGCAAGTTCGAACAGGCGGCGGGGGGCACGATCTTCCTCGACGAGATCGGCGACATGCCGTCCGAGGTGCAGGTGAAGCTCCTGCGCGTCCTGCAGGACAAGCTCGTCGAACGGGTCGGCAGCGAGCGGCCCCGCGAGGTGGATTTCAGGCTCGTGACGGCGACGAACCGCGACCTGCATTCCCGGGTGTCGGAGGGCCTCTTCCGCCTCGACCTCTATTACCGGATTGCCCCGATCACGATCGAGGTCCCGCCCCTGCGCTCCCGTGTCGAGGATATCGAGGGGCTGACTACCCACTTTCTGCAGGACGTGTCCCGCCGGCACGGGAAGCCCGCGCCCGAGATCACGGCCGACGCCATTTCCTACCTCTGCGAGCAGCCATGGCCGGGAAACGTGCGCCAGCTCCGCCACGAGATCGAACGGGCCTTTGTTTTCGCCGAGCGCGACCGCATCGACGCCGACACCCTGGTCCGCCACGGCGAGGCGACCTTCAGGGCGGAGGTGCCGCAGCTTCGCCCGGCGGGCGCCTCGCGCCGGGGCGGGCTCAAGCCGCTCCGGGATGTCGTGCTGGAGGTCGAGGCCGAGCTCGTGCGAGACGCCATGCAGCAGCTCAGGGGCAACAAGAAGCGGGTTGCGCAGGAGCTCGGCATCTCCCGCTCCTACCTCTACAAGATCCTCGGCGAGGCGGACGCCTGATCGCCCGCTTCGCCTCGGGCCTCCTCTACTTCTTGACGAGCGGGCATTCCGTTTCGGCCAGCGACCGATAGGCCTGCTCGCCCGGGATCGTGGCCACGACCTTCATCAGGTCCCAGGGCGCCTTCGATTCGGAGGGCTTCTTGGCCTCCATCAGGTACATGTCGCGCATCAGGCGCCCATCTTCGCGGATCTTCGCTCCCTTGGTCATGAAGTCGTCGACCGGGGTCTTGCGCATGACCTCCATGACCGGACCGGCCTCGTCCGTCTTCGCCTCGCGTACGGCCTTCAGGTAATGCATCGCGGCTCCGTAGATCCCGGCCTGGAACATGGTCGGCGGCTTACCGCCGTGACGCTCCGCGAAACGCTTGGCGAAGGCGCGGGTCTCGTCGTTCTGGTCCCAGTAATAGGCTTCCGTGAACTGGAGGCCCTGCGCCGCCTGGAGGCCGAGCGCCTTGATGTCCGTGATCAGGACGAGGAGGCCCGCAAGCTTCTGTCCGGAGGCCACGATGCCGAATTCCGCGGCCTGCTTGATCGCGTTGATCGTGTCCGCGCCGGCATTGGCGAGGCCGATGACCTGGGCCTTCGAAGCCTGCGCCTGGAGGAGATAGGACGAGAAATCGGGGCTGTTGAGCGGCGCCCGGACGGCTCCGACCACCTCCTTGCCGGCCTTCTTCAGCACCCCGATCGCATCCCGCTCGAGCGAGTGGCCGAAGGCGTAGTCGGCCGTGATGAAGAACCAGCGGTCGCCGCCCCCGCGGCTCATGATGGCGCTCGCCGTGCCGTTTGCCAGCGCGTAGGTGTCGTAGGTCCAGTGGATCGCGTTCGGCGAACAGGCCTTGCCGGTGAGCTCGGTCGTGCCGGCCGACGTCGTGATGTTGATCTTGTTCTTCTCGCGCGTGATTCCCTGCACGGCGATGGCGACCGCCGAATTGCCGAGGCCCAGGATCGCATCGACCTTGTCGATGTCGTACCAGCGCCGTGCGATCGCGGCCCCGACGTCGGCCTTGTTCTGCAGGTCGGCGTCGAGAACCTCGATCTTCTTGCCGAGCACCATGCCGCCGAAATCCTCGACCGCCATCTTCACGGCGACGACGTCGCCCGGACCCTGCAGGTCGGCATAGGGACCCGACATGTCGTCCAGGACGCCGACCCGGACGACGTCGTCCGAGACCTGCGCCGCCGCCGGCGGGCCGAAACTGGCGAGCACTACGGCGAGCGCCGTCGCGATTGCTCCTCTCTTCACGTCACATCCTCCCTGTCGTTCGGGACACGCCGTGGTGGCGCGCTTTCCCGTTGCGTACGGCCACCGAATCCCGTCCGCACCCGTGAGCAGAGGCCATGCCACCTCGCGTCACGGTGTGAGAGGGCGCCGCCCGTCTCTCGCGTGTCCCTCCCACGGTCAGAACCGCAATCCGTGTCCGCGAGGCCGACATCGTGGGCCGTCGTTCAGGGGGCAACGCCCTTGGCATAACGGTTGCTGCCTCCGGGCAAACGGGAGTGGGGCGTGACGGGACGAGAGGCGGAAGATCGGGCTGAGCGCGCCGGCCCCCCCGGCCATCGGCTGCCCCTTCCGGCGGGCCAGCCCTTCGGGTTCCTGGCTGGCGTGAAGGTTCTCGACCTCACGACATCGATCGCCGGTCCGTACGCCGCGATGCTGCTCGGCGATTTCGGCGCGGATGTCGTGAAGATCGAGCGCAAGCAGGGCGACGACGCGCGCGGCTGGGGCCCGCCGTTCCTCGATGGTGAATCGCTCTGGTTCCTGGCCGTGAACCGGAACAAGCGCAGCGTCGCGCTGGACTACGCGGATGGCCCGGGCGCGGCCGCTTTGCGCGAGCTGATCGCGCAGGCCGACGTGGTGCTGGTGAACCAGCCTCCGCGCGTCGCCCGCAAGCTCGGGATCGGCCCGGACCAGGTCAAGGTCCTGCGCGAGGACGTCGTCTACGTCTCGATCACGGGTTTCGGGCTCGACGGCACGCGCGCGGACTGGACCTGCTACGACCTCATCGCGGAAGGCTATTCGGGCGTGATGGACGTCACGGGCTCGCCCGACGGGGCGGCGCAGAAGGTCGGTGCCCCGGCCGCCGACATGCTGGCCGGCCATGACGCCGCGATGGCCGCCATCGCGGCTCTGTTCGGCCGGATGCAGACGGGCAAGGGCGCCGTGATCGGGGTCTCCCTGGTGGAGAGCATGACGCGCTTTCTCTCCTGCCGCATCGTGCCTTATCTCGGCTCCGGCGAGGTGCCCTCCCGCAGCGGCGGCACGGACAGCGTCATCGCGGTCTACCAGGCCTTCGATACGGCCGACCTGCCGATCACCCTCGGGCTCGGCAGCGACAATCTCTGGCGCCGCTTCTGGGAAGCCCTGGGCGAACCCGAACGCGCCTCAGCTGCCGGCACGGCCTCGAACGCCGACCGTCGTGCCCGGCGCGCCGAGATCGTGGCCGACATCCAGGAGCGTCTGCTCCGGAAACCGCGCGCGCATTGGCTTGACCTGTTCCAGGCCGCCCGGATCCCGGCCGGTCCGATCAACCGGGTCGACGAGGTCGCGGCGGACGAGGAACTGATCGCGCGCGGCATGTTCTTCCGGCTTGAGGAGCCCGGCCGGATCGTGCCGCAGGTCGGCACGGGGTTCACGGTCGACGGCGCCCCAAACCGGCCGCGCCGGATGCCGCCGCTTCTCGGCGCGCATACCGACGAGGTTCTCGCCGAGTGGCTCGGTCGAAAGCCAGACGCCTCACGCCCCGCTGCGCCGGGACCCATTCCGAACGGCCGGGCTTCGATTCCGCCGCTCTAGCTGCCCCTCACGGATTTCGTCATGACCTTCCAGACCATTCTCTACGAAGAAGACGGCCCGATCGGGACGATCACGCTGAACCGTCCAGACGACGGCAACATGTTCACGGTCGACATGTGTCACGAGATCCGCGACTGCATCAACGAGATCCGGCGCGAGACGCGGACCCGGGTGATCGTGATCACGGGCGCGGGCGACCGCTTCTTCTGCATCGGCGGCCGGAAGGACGGCATGGAGGACACGACCCTCTATGCGGGCGTCCTGCCGACGCTCGAAATGTACGAGGCGATCGATCGGCTCCAAAAACCCGTCATCGCGAGCGTGAACGGCTTCGCGGTCGGCGGCGGCAACGTGCTCCAGGTCGTCTGCGACATGACGATCGCCAAGGAGAGCGCCGTCTTCCGCCAGGTCGGCCCGATGATGGGCTCCTTCGATGCCGGCTACGGCACCTGGTACCTGGAAGACCTCGTCGGCAAGAAGAAGGCGAAGGAGATCTGGTTCTGCAACCCCAAGATCTCCGCGCGCGAGGCGCTGGAGATGGGGATGATCAACCGGGTCGTGCCGGACGACCAGCTGAAGGCGGCGACGCGCGCCTTCGCGCTCGAAGCGGCCGATCGCGGTCCCTTCGCGCTCGCCTCGATCAAGGGCGCCTTCAACGCCCGCCACGGCGGCGTGAGCGGCCTCGCCCGGGTGGCGCACGACCTCCTCCTGCGAACCTATCTCGAGACCGACGAGAGTCACGAATTGTCGGCCTCGTTCCGAGAGAAACGGAAGCCCGATCCGAGCCGGTTCGGTCACTGAGCGGCATGCGGCCCTTCCTCACCCTGCACCATCCGGCCCAAGCGCGGCGCTTCTACGAGGACGGTACGTGGCGCGCTGACACGTTCTACACGCTCCTCACTGACGCGGCGGCGGCCCGCCCGGACGCGGCGGCTCTGCGGGACGGACGGCGGATTCTCACCTGGCGTGAGCTCCTCACATGGGTTGACGGGTTCGCGGCGGACCTGCGTCTTCGCGGCCTTTCCGCCGGCGACCGCCTTTCGATCTGGGCTTCGAACCGGGTCGAGGTCGTGGTCTCCTTCCTGGCCGCGTCGCGCGAAGGGATCGCCTGCAACCCGTCTCTTCATCGCACCTATCGCTCCTCCGAGATCGTGGGGCTGCTCCGTACGCTCGGCAGCAAGGCCTTCGTGACGGAGCCGGGCTGGGGCGCGGACCGGACCACGAGCGATCTCGACGGCCTCCTCGCCGATCTGCCGGGCCTCGCCGTGACTTATCCCGACGGAACGCTGCCGGGCGAGGCGGGGGCGCCACCCTCCCCTCATGTCGCCGATCCGGACAAGATCGCCTATCTGGCCTTCACGTCGGGCACGACCGGCGCGCCGAAATGCGTGATGCATTCCGACAATTCGCTCCTCGCCAATGCCCGCGACCTCGTCCGCGACTGGGGCCACGGCCAGCATACGAAGCTCCTGACCCTCTCGCCGCTCTCTCACCACATCGCCTGGGTGGCGGTGGCGCAATGGCTGGTCGCCGGCTGCGAGCTGATCACCGACGATCCGCCGCCCGGGACCGGGCGTCTCGACTGGATCCTGGAGACCGGCGCGACCTACGTCATGGGCGTGCCGACGCACGCGATGGACATTCTGGCCGCCCAGCGCGAGCGCGGCCTTACCCGGCTCGGCGCCGTCGAGGTCTTCTACATGGCCGGGGCACCGATCCCGCCCTCGGTCGCCGAAGCCTTCGTCCGTCAGGGTATCCGGCCGCAGAACGTCTACGGCATGACCGAAAACTCGTCGCATCAATACACCCACCCGGGCGACGAGACCGCGACCGTCGTTTCCACCTGTGGCCGCGGCGGGCGGGCCTATGAGGTCAAGCTGTTCGACCCCGGCGATCCGGACCGGGAGGTCGGCGCGGGCGAGGTCGGCCATATCGGCGGCAAGGGTGCGGCGCTGATGCTCGGCTATCTCGGCAACCAGGCCGCGACCGAGGGCAGCTTCAACCGCGAGGGCTGGTTCCTGTCGGGCGACCTCGGCATCCTGGACGAGGCCGGCAATCTTCGGATCGAGGGACGCATCAAGGACCTGATCATCCGGGGCGGTCACAACATCTACCCGGCGCAGATCGAGGCGCTCGCCCTTCGCCATCCAGCGATCGTCAAGGCTGCCGCCTTCTCGGTCCCGGACGAGCGCCTCGGCGAGCGTGTCTGCCTCGCGATCATCGGCGCCGTCTCGTCCGACGAGGCGCTGGCGCACCTTCACGACGAAGGCCTGTCGAAATACGACATGCCGGAATACTGGCTGCAGGTCGAAGCCTTCCCGCTCACCGCGAGCGGCAAGATCCTGAAACGCGTGCTGATGGACCAGGTGCGGTCCGGCGAACTCGCGCCCGAACCGGTCCGCTTCCAGGCGGCCGCCAAGGTGACCGCATGACGGGCTTCGTCCGACTGGAGCGCCGCGACGAGATCGCGCTCCTCACGCTCGACCGGCAGGAGGCGCTGAACGCCCTCTCCTTCGCGATCCTGGATGAGATCGGCGCCGCCCTCGACGAGGTCGCTCGATCCGACGCCCGAGCGCTCGTCGTCACGGGCGCGGGTCCGAAGGCCTTCTGCGCCGGCGCCGACATCAAGGAATTGCGTGGGCGCGACCTGGTCGCACAGAAGCGCGGCGCTGAACTCGGCCAGGCCGTCTTCGCGAAACTCGACGCGCTGCCGATCCCGTCGGTCGCCGCGATCAACGGCTTCGCCTTCGGCGGCGGACTCGAACTCGCCCTCGCCTGCACCTTCCGGATCGCGACACCGAATGCCAGGATGGGCCTTCCCGAGATCAAGCTCGGCCTGATCCCGGGCTATGGCGGCACGCAGAGGCTGCCGCGCGTGATCGGCGAGGCGCGGGCGCTCGAGCTGATCATGAGCGGCCGCAACGTCGCGGCCGACGAGGCGGAGCGGATCGGGCTCGTCAGCCGCGTCGTCACCGGCGGTCCGGTCGAGGAGGCGATCGCCTTCGCGCGCCTCTTCACGCCCTACAGCCTGCCCGTGCTGGGCTTCGCCCGCGATGCCGTGCGGCGGGCCGCGAGCCTGTCCCTCTCCGAGGGCCTCAAGGCCGAGGCGGAGCTCTCCACCCTTGCCTACCGGACCGCGGATGCCGAGGAGGGCATGGCGGCCTTCAGCGAGAAGCGGAAACCGGAGTTCCGCGATGCGTGAGGGCTGGATCGTCGTCACCGGCGCGAGCCGCGGCATCGGCGCCGCGATCGCGACCGACCTCGAACGCCGCGGCGCGCGCGTCGCCGGCCTGTCGCGCTCCGGCGCGGGCGGCGCGGGGCGCGCCATCGCCTGCGACGTCTCGGACGAGGCGGCGCTCACCGCCGCCTTCGCGAGCCTCGCCGAGGAGGGCCCCATCGTCGGGCTCGTCAACAATGCCGGCCAGCACACCGCCGCGCCGAGCGCGCTCCTCGCGACCGCCGATTTCGAGAAGGTGATGCAGCTGAACGCGACCGCGGTCTTCGTCGCGAGCCGCATCGCCCACCCGCATCTCGCCCGCGCGGGCGGCGGCATGATCGTCAATATCGGCTCCTTCTTCGACAAGCTCGGCGTCGCCGAGAACCTCGCCTATTGCGCCTCGAAGGCAGCCGTCGGCGCGATGACGCGCTGCCTTGCGGTGGAATGGGCCAAGGACGACATCCGCGTCCTCGACATCGCGCCCGGCTATGTCGAGACCGACTTGAACCGCGACTTCCTGGCCCGCGACAAGACGAAGGCCTGGATGGAGCGCCGCATCCCCGCGAAGCGCGCTGCCCGTGCCGACGAGATCGCCCGGCTGGTCGGTGTCCTCTTCCAGGAGGACATCGCCTATCTCACCGGCGAGACGATCTATGTCGACGGCGGCCAAGGCATGAACCACTGATGAAGATCTTCGACCAACTCGAGCGCCGGCGCGGCTGGGACGATACGGAGCAGCTCATCCTCGATCAGGTGCGGCGCCTCGCCGAGACCGTGATCGCCCCGAACGCGGCTGCCTATGACCGGTCCGGCGAATTCCCCTGGGACAATGTCCGGGCCATCAACGAGCTCGGCCTGAACGCCCTCTTCGTGCCGGAGCCCTATGGCGGGTCGCCGATGCCCTTCCGGCTCTACGCGGCGGTGGTGAAGATCATCTCCGAGGCCTGCGCCTCGACCGGCATCATCTACGCCACGACCTATCACGGCATGAAGCCGCTGATCGATGTCGGCTCGGAGGAGCAGAAGGCGCGCCTCCTGCCCCGCATCGCGGAGGGCGGCCTCGGTTCGCTCGCCATCACGGAGCCCGGTGCCGGCTCGGACGCGACCGGGATGCGGACGTCATTCCGGCCGGACGGGGACGAGATCGTCATCGACGGCGGCAAGACCTTCATCACGAGCGGCGACGTCGCCGACCTGATCCTGCTCTTCGGCAAGTGGAGCGAGATCGACGACGCCAAGGCCGCGATCTCGGTCATGGTCCTCGAGAAGGGCACGCCCGGCTTCGAGGTGGTGCGGCTTGAGGAGAAGATGGGCCACCGCGCCTCCTCCACGGCGGCCCTCAGCTTCACGGATTGCCGCGTGCCGCGTGCCAACCTGATCGGCGAGCCCGGCGACGGCCTCCGCATCCTCCTCTCCTCGCTCAACAAGTCGCGCCCGAGCGTCGCCGCCCACGCGCTCGGCATCGCCCACGCCGCCTTCAAGGACGCGGTCGGCTACATGAACGAGCGCCGCCAGGGCGGCCGGCGGGTGATCGACTTCCAGGGCAACCAGTTCACGCTCGCCGACCTCGCGACCGACCTCGCCATGGCGGATGCCTGGCTCGACTATGTCGCCGGGCTGATCGATTCCGGCTCGACCGATTTCGGCATCGAGGCCTCCATGGCCAAGATGCGGGGCTCCGACCTCGCCATGCGGATCGCGACCGAGGCCGTGCAGATGTATGGCGGCTACGGCTATTGCACCGACTACCGCGTCGAGCGGCTGATGCGCGACGCCAAGATCACCCAGATCTGGGAGGGCACGAACCAGGTCCATCGCCAGCTGATCGGCCGGAGCTTCGCAGCGAAATGAGCCATCCCATTCGCACGGTCGGGATCTGCGGCGCCGGCGGTACCATGGGCGCCGGCATCGCTATCGTGGCGGCCCGCTCCGGCTTCCGGACGATCTCCTACGACCGGTCCGACGACGCCCTGCAGCGGTCGCACAAGCAGACGGCCGGCTTCTTCGGCAAGTCGGTCGAGCGGGGCAAGATGGAGGCGGGCGACCGCGATCGCATCCTGGCCGCCATGGAGACGACGACCGACATCGAGGCGCTCGCCGCCTGCGACCTCGTGATCGAGGCCGTCTTCGAGGACCTGACGACCAAGCGCGACCTTCTCGGCCAGCTCGACCGGATCTGCCCGCCCGAGACCATCTTCGGCTCGAACACCTCGACGCTCTCGATCACCGAGATCGCGGCCGGCTGCAGCCGGCCGGACCGGGTCGTCGGCATGCATTTCTGCCTGCCCGCGCAGCTGATGAAGCTCGTCGAGATGTCGCCCGGCATCCTGACCTCGGAGGCGACCTTCGCGACGGCCTGGGCCTGGACCGAAATCTGCGGCCAGATCCCGGTTAAAACGCAGGACAAGCCCGGCTTCATCCTGAACGCGCTCCTCGTGCCGTTCAACAACGACGCCATCCGGGCGGTCGAGGCCGGGGTGGCCGAGCCGGCCGATATCGACGGCGCGATCAAGGCGGGGCTCGGCTACAAGATGGGGCCGCTCGAGCTGATCGACCTGATCGGGCTCGACACCCAGATCCGGCTCTCCGAGGCCTTCTATCCGGTGACCCTGGATCCGCGGGCCGCGGCCCCGCCGCTGCTCCGCCGCATGGTCGCGGCCGGTCTGCTCGGCCGGAAGTCGGGACGCGGCTTCTTCTCCTACGAGACCAACGCGATGTTCGGAGGCTGATCGGATGCGCTACGCCATCGTCGGCGACCTCCGCCGCTCCTTCCCCGAGGGCGACCCCGTCCTGGCCGGGGCCGGCCCGATCGAAGGGGCCGACGTCGTTCTCTATCTCGGCGCGCCGCTTGTTCCCGATCCGGACCGGGCCGCCATCCTGGTCGAACTCGGGACCGAGAGCCTCGGCGCCCATACCGGCGAGAACGCGGGCGAGGAGGGCTCGAACGTCCTCGGCTTCGCCCGCTACCGCAATGGCGCGGATGCGCCGTCGCGCCTCGTCGAACTCGTCCGGCAGCGGAACACGCCGGAGAGCGCCATCGCGGCCGCCCGCGCGATGCTGGAAGGAGCCGGGCTCGCCGTTGCCCTCTGCACCGACCAGGCCGGCCGCATCCTCGATCGCCTCGTCCGCCCGAAATACAACGCGGCCCTGCGCTTCCTCGACGAGGGCCTCGCGACCCAGAAGGACATGGACCTGACCTGCCGGCTCGGCCTCGGCTACCCGACCGGCCCGATCGAGCGCGTCATGTCGGGCGGTCTCGCACACCACCACGACGTGACGCGCGCCCTCTTCGAGACCTATGGCACCCCGGGCTATGCGCCCGCACGCCGCGCCGTCGTCGCGGCGGCCCGGGCGGGAGAGGGATCGTGAGGCCGCTCGAAGGCCTCTTCGTCCTCGATTTCTCGACGCTCCTGCCCGGCCCGATGGCTGGGCTCCTCCTGGCCGAGGCGGGCGCCGAGGTCGTGAAGGTCGAGCGCGAGGGCAGCGGCGAGGAGATGCGGGGCTACGCGCCGCTTTGGGGCGGCGACGGCGTCAATTTCGCGCTGCTCAACCGCGGCAAGAAGAGCATCGCCCTCAACCTGAAAGACGAGGCGGCGCGGGCGAAATTGCTGCCGCTCGTCGAGAAGGCCGACATCCTGCTCGAGCAGTTCCGGCCCGGCGCGATGGCGCGGCTCGGCCTCGACTACGCGACGCTGTCGGGCATCAATCCGCGGCTGATCTACTGCTCGATCACCGGCTACGGCCAGACCGGCCCGAAGCTGAACGCGGCCGGCCACGACCTGAATTACATCGGCGATTCCGGTCTACTCGCGCTGTCGATGGGCGAGCCTTCGCGGGGCATTGTGCCGCCGGCGCTGATCGCCGACATCGCGGGCGGCGCCTATCCGGCCGTGATCAACATCCTGCTCGCGCTCCGGGAGCGCGACCGGACCGGGGTGGGCTGCCATCTCGACATCGCCATGACCGACAACCTCTTCCCCTTCACCTATTGGGCCATGGGCAACGGCCTCGCCGCCGGAGAGTGGCCCGGCAACGGCACTGACCTCGTGACCGGCGGCTCACCCCGCTACCAGCTCTACGGTACGGCCGACGGACGCGTGGTCGCGGCCGCCCCGCTCGAGCAGAAATTCTGGGTCACGTTCTGCGAGTTGATCGGGCTCGATCCGGCACTCCGCGACGACAGCCGCGATCCGGACGCGACCCGGACCGGCGTCGCGGCGCTGATCGCGCGCGAAACGGGCGAGCATTGGCGCGCCCTCTTCGCCGGCAAGGATTGCTGCTGCTCGGTCGTCGCGACCATCCGGGAGGCGATGGACGACCCGCATTTCCAGGCGCGCGGCCTGTTCGACCGCCGGGTCACGAATTTCGACGGGCAGAGCCTCCCGGCCCTCCCCGTCCCGATCGCCCCCGCCTTCCGCGAGGACGCGAGCGTCTCGCGTGAGACGCCCGGTCTCGGCGCCCATAACCAGGATTACCTCCGATGAAGGGCGTGCTCGTTCGGGAGTTCCGACCCTTCGCGGAGGTCGAGGTCACTGAGATGCCCGACCCCTCGCCCGGGCCGGGCGAGGTCGTCGTCGACGTGAGCGCGGCCGAGGCCAATTACCCGGACATTCTCGTCATCGAGGGCAAGTACCAGATCAAGCCGCCCCTGCCCTTCTCGCCCGGCAAGGCGGCAGCCGGCCGGGTCTCCGCGATAGGGCCCGAAGTTGACGGCATTCGGATCGGCGACCGCGTCGCCGTGCAGGTCGAATACGGCGCCTATGCCGAGAAGGTGCGGGTCCGGGCCGAGAGCTGCTTCGCGATGCCGGACGGCATGCCCTTCGAGAAGGGAGCGGCGCTCGGCCTCGTCTACCAGACCGCCTGGTTCGCGCTGAAGGATCGGGCCGGCTTCAAGCCCGGCGAGGTCGTGCTCGTCCTCGGCGCCTCGGGCGGCATCGGCGTCGCCGCTCTCCAGCTTGCGAAGGCGCTCGGCGCGAAGACCGTGATCGCGGGCGTTCTCGGCGCGCCGAACGCGGAGGTCGCGCGGCGCGCCGGGGCGGATCACGTCGTCGAACTCTCGGGCGAGGACCTGCGCGACCGGCTCCGGGCGGAGATCTCGGCCGCGACCGACGGGCATGGCGCCGACATCGTCATCGACCCGGTCGGGGGCGAGGCGAACGCGGCCGCGCTCCGGGCCATGGCCTGGTGCGGCCGCATGGTCATCATCGGCTTCGCCAGCGGCGAGATCCCGAGCATCAAGGCGAATTATCTGCTGGTGAAGAACATCGCTGTCTCGGGCCTGCAATGGTCGGATTACCGAGATCGGACCCCGGAGCGGGTGCGCGAGGCTCAGACCGAGATCTTCGACCTTTTCAGCCAGGGCCGGCTCGACCCCTATGTCAGCCGCGTCGTCCCGCTCCAGCGCTTCCACGAAGCACTGGCGGCGCTGCGCGACGGCCAGGCCCAGGGCAAGATCATCCTGTCCGTCGGCGGCGGCGACACCTGAGAAGGGCAGAGCGGCAGCGCGTCTGCCTTGTCAGGAGGCGCGCCGCGCCCGCCTGCCTGTCGGGACCAATCGCGAGAGCCAGGACCTGAATGCCTCCGTCCGGTCCTCGGTCAGACGGGCGAAAAGATCCGAGACGAGGAGGACGACGGCGAGCGCGAGCGCGAAGGCCGAATAGGCCCACGGTCCGGGAATCTCGATCCCGTGCCGCCCCAGGACGGATTCGAGCAATGCGCCTGTCATGATCGCGACCGGAACGTGCAGGGCGTAGAGCGAGAATGAGAATTCGGCGCCGCGGCGGACCAGCCGCCCGCAATCGAGAGCCAGGATGCGCGGGCAGGCGACCGCCAGGCCCAGCCCCACGGCGATGCCAATATCCGTGAGGGCGATCGGCACGGCTCGAAGGCGAGCGACCATCATCCAGGCTGCGACGAGCGCGAGGCCAACGGCCCCGATCGGCCATGAGACGCCACCTCGCGCGGCGAGGCGGGCCGCGGCAGCCCCGATGCCCAGGTCGCGAACAGGACCAGGAAATCCGCCGGCAGCAGGAACACGATGCCGGCCACGACCGACGCCGTCGTCACCAGCCGTATCGCGACCGGCAGGCGGATGACCCAGACAGCCAGCAGCAAGGGGCCGAGGCCCTAGAAGACCCATTCATAGGCGAGCGACCAGAGCGGCGGGTTCAGCCCCAGGACCGGGCAGGCAAGGGCCTGCAGGCTGGCGAGATGGCAGGCCAGCTGTGTCCAGCCCCAGCCGCCCGTCACGGGGATCAGCTCGAGAGGCCGCAGGCCGAAGAGGCGGGTCTGGTCGAGGTATCCCGTCCCGATCGCCTCGATGAGGATCGTGACGCCGAGCGCCGGCACCAGCACGACGTAGATTCGGCTGAACCGAGCCACGACATACCGGCCGATCGCGAAGTCGCCCCTCGCGAGAAGCTGCCACGCGCGTCCACCGATCAGGAACCCGCTCACGACGAAGAACAGGATCATCGCCTCGCGATGAACGCCCGTGACGAGATAGAAAAGCTTCGTCGCGAGGCCCGGATCCGCGACCTCGGTGATGCTGCGGAAGAAGAGGCTGCGGAGATGCCCCAGCACGACGAGGAGCGCCGCCACGAGACGAACTGCGTCGAGGAACGGCCACCGTTCGATGCGTCCGAGTTGCGGCTGGACGCGGCCAGCTTCGGTGGGCCCGTTTTCCTCCCGACCCTCGTGTGAAGCGGCGATCGTAGACAGCACCGGCATTCCATGGTGAGCGCGCTGGGACTCGAACCCAGGACCTACTGATTAAAAGTCAGTTGCTCTAACCGGCTGAGCTACGCGCCCCACGGAACGCGTCAGATAGGAGGAAGGACGGGGCCGGTCAAACGCGGACCAGGCGATGCCGGGTTCGGCATCATCGACGAGCCACATTCCGGGTCCGCGTGGGTCACCCGAAGGCGGGCCGCGGTGGCTTGGCGGCCGCTCGGCGGCGTCACGTCAAACGGAGTCCGGCTCTGCCGCCTTGCGTTGGCCCGTGGCCCAACCTTCGCGGATGGTCGCAGCATGATCCTGCAGCCGCTCGCCTTCAATCGATGCACGAAGGCCTACCATCAAGTCATTGTAATAGCTCAGATTATTCCAGGTCAGGAGCATCATGCCGAGGATCTCTCCCGAGCGCACGAGGTGGTGCAGGTAGGCCCGGGAATAGGTCGACGAGGCCGGGCATGAGGAGGCCCGATCGAGCGGCCGCGGGTCGTCGGCGAAACGGGCGTTGCGGAGGTTGAGGCGGCCGTGGCGGGTATAGGCGAGCCCGTGCCTGCCGGCCCGGGTCGGCATGACGCAGTCGAACATGTCGATTCCGCGCAGCACCGATTCCACGATGTCGTCCGGCGTGCCGACCCCCATCAGGTAGCGCGGCTTAGACCCCGGCAGATGTGGGACCACCGTTTCCAGCACCCGCAGCATCGTTGCCTGCGGCTCGCCGACCGCGAGGCCGCCGACCGCGTAGCCGCCGAGGTCGAGTTCGACCAGCGCGCGGGCACTCTCGGTCCGGAGCGCGTCGTCGTCGCCGCCCTGCACGATCCCGAACAGAGCCCGGCCGGGCTGGGTCCCGAAGGCTGCGAGGCTGCGCTCGGCCCACCGAAGCGAGAGCCGCATCGCCTTCTCGACCGCCTCGGGCGGCACCGGCAGCCGCACGCATTCGTCGAGCTGCATCTGGATGTCGGCGCCCAGCAGTCCCTGGATCTCGATCGAACGTTCCGGGGTCAGCTCGTGCGGCGAGCCGTCGATATGCGACCGGAAGGTGACGCCGCGCTCGTCGATTTTCCGCAGCGCCGACAAGGACATGACCTGAAAGCCGCCGGAATCGGTGAGGATCGGGTGAGGCCAGTTCATCATGGCGTGCAGACCGCCGAGGCGGGCGACCCGCTCCGCCCCGGGCCGGAGCATGAGGTGGTAGGTGTTGCCGAGGACGATGTCGGCGCCGGTCGCCCTCACCTGCTCGGGCAGCATCGCCTTCACGGTTCCGGCCGTGCCGACCGGCATGAAGGCCGGCGTCCGGATCGCGCCGCGCGGCGTTCGGATGGCCCCCGTCCGGGCCTCGCCGTCACGCGCCCCGACCGCGAAGGAGAAGGTCCCGCTCACCGAGCCCCGCCCCGTTCGATAAGGCTGGCGTCCCCATAGGAGTAGAAGCGGTAGCCGCGCGCGATGGCGGCCGCATAGGCCTCCTGCATGCGGTCGAGCCCGGCAAAGGCCGAGACCAGCATGAACAAGGTCGAGCGCGGCAGGTGGAAATTGGTGAGCAGCATGTCGACGGCCCGGAACCGGTAGCCCGGCGTGATGAAGATGTCCGTCGTACCCTCGAAGGGCCGGACCTGCCCGTCCCGGTCGGTCGCGCTCTCGAGGAGCCGGAGCGCCGTCGTGCCGAGCGCGACGATGCGGCCACCACTCTCCCGCGCCGCGTTCAGGGCAGCAGCGGTGACTTCGTCGACCCGGCCCCATTCGGGATGCATGCGGTGGTCCGCCGTATCCTCAGCCTTGACCGGCAGGAAGGTGCCCGCCCCCACATGCAGCGTCACGCGGTGATGGCTAACGCCGCGCGCGGCGAGCGACGCGAGCAGGTCCTCGGTGACGTGCAGGCCGGCGGTCGGGGCCGCGACGGCGCCCGGCTCGCGCCCGTAGATCGTCTGGTAGTCGACGCGGTCGCGGTCGTCCGCCGGCCGCTTGCTGGCGATATAAGGCGGCAGCGGCACCTCTCCGAACGCCATGATGGCCTCGTCGAGCGCCGGACCCTGGAACGCGAAGCGGAGACCGATCTCGCCCTCTTCGCCCTTGCTCGTGACCTCGGCGTCGAGACTCGCGAGGAGGCAGGCCTGGCTCTCGCGCTCGTCGCCGAAGCGGATGTGGTCGCCAACCGCGAGCCGCTTCGCCGGGCGCGCGAAGGCGAGCCAGGAATCGGGGCCGGTCCGGCGATGCAGCATCACCTCAACCCGGGCGACCACGTCGCCGCGGGCCCGCACGCCGCGGAGCCGCGCCGGCACCACGCGTGTGTCGTTCAGGACGAGGGCGTCGCCCGGCCGGAGCAGGCCGGCCAGGTCGGGGACGGTCCGGTCGGCCACCTCGCCCGAAGCCTGCACGTGGAGCAGCCGCGCGGAATCGCGCGGCACCGCCGGCCGGAGCGCGATCAGGTGGTCGGGCAGCTCGAAATCGAAGAGCTCGACGTTCACGGTGTCCCGGATGGTTCGGGGAGGAGGCGAGCGCGCCGTGGCGGCGCGTCGCGCTCCTCGCCGATCACGCCGCGTCGGCGGCGATGCGGGCCTTCACGATCCGGTCGGGGTCGCGAACGGGCTCGCCGCGCTTGAAGGCGTCCACGAACTCCATCCCTTCGGTGACCTCGCCCCAGACCGTGTATTGGCGGTCCAGGAAGCTGGAATCCGCAAAGCAGATGAAGAACTGCGAATTGGCCGAGTTCGGGTTCGAGGACCGGGCCATCGAGCAGACGCCGCGCTTGTGCGGCTCGGCGCTGAATTCCGCCTTCAGATCCGGGTATTTGGAGCCGCCCGTGCCGGTGCCGGTCGGGTCGCCGCCCTGCGCCATGAAGCCGTCGATGACGCGGTGGAAGACCACCCCGTCGTAGAAGCCCTCGCGGGCCAGCGTCTTGATCCGCTCCACGTGGCCGGGCGCGAGATCGGGCCGAAGCCGGATCGTCACATCGCCCTTGGTGGTCTCCAGGATCAGCGTATTCTCGGTATCGGACATCTCAGGCTCCTCGTCCCTGGGGACTTCTGTAGACCAAACGAACCGCGAAGACCCGGCCGGCGATGGCCTGGCCGAGACTCGCGGCAATGTTGAAGGGCTGGCACGCCTGGACGGCCGCGACGGCCGACCGGGCCAACAGGTCGCGCGCCCGGCTGTCCGGCGGCAGCCCCACGAAACTCACCCGCTGCTCGCCCTGGAGGCTGCCATCCACCCTGAGGCTGAACCGGACCGTGGCGTCGAGCCACTCGAAGCGGCGGAGCCCGTCCGGAACCGTCCAGCAGGCCCGCACCGCCGCCGACACGTCGCGCAAAGTCCGAAGGGCGGGCCGCATCTCGTCCGCGAGGCCGGGAGCCGGCAGGCCCGCCGCCGCGGCGCCCGCGAGCGCGACGGCGGCCGCGCGAGCGCCGATCAACCGGCGTCCGCCAGCACCATCTTCACGATCTTGTCGGGGCTGGAGACGGCACCGTTATTCGCCTGCGTCCCCTTCTTGACCTTGTCGATCTGCTCCATGCCGGACGTGACCTCGCCGACGACGGTGTATTGGTTGTTCAGGAAGCTCGATTCCGCGAGGCAGATGAAGAATTGGGAATTGGCGGAGTTCGGGTCCTGCGAACGGGCCATCCCGACCGTGCCGCGCCGGAACGGGGTCGCCGTGAACTCGGCCGGCACGTTCGGCAGGTCGCTGCCGCCGGTGCCGTTGCCCTTCGGGTCGCCCGTCTGGGCCATGAAGCCAGGGATCACGCGGTGGAACACGAGGCCGTCATAGAAGCCGCGCTTCACGAGCGCCTTGATCTGCGCCACGTGCTTCGGCGCGAGGTCGGGCCGGAGCCGGATCGTGACCCGCCCGCCCTTGGTGTCGAGATAGACGAGATCGGCCTTGTCAGACTGGGCGAGAGCCGGAAGAGCGGCGGTCGCGCCTAGAGCTGCGAGAGCCAAGCGGCGCGTCGTGGTCGAGTGTGTCATCCTGCGATCCTTCGATGTCGTGAAGCCGTGATCCTCGGATCCGGCGATCCTGTGACGCCCTGATCCAGGGCTCAGGCGGGTGTCGGGGCGAAGCGCGCCCGAAGCCGCGCGGCGACGGCGGGCGGCACGAAAGGCGAAGCGTCGCCGCCCATCGCGGCGATCTGCCGGACGAGCGTGGCCGTGATGGGGCGGACCGGCGGCGAGGCCGGCAGAAAGACGGTCTGGATCGCCGGCGCCATCGTCTCGTTCATGGAGGACATCTGGATCTCGTAATCGAGATCCGTGCCGTCCCGCAGGCCCCGGATGATGACGGTCGCGCCGTGTGCGCGCGCAGCCTCGACCGCGAGGCCGCCGAAGGTCGTGACCTCGAGCGCCGTCCCGGCCTCGTCCGCGAAGGGCCGGCACACCTCATGCAGCATCTCCGTCCGGTCCTCGACCGTGAAGAGCGGCGCCTTTGCCGGATGCACGCCGATCGCCACGACGAGCCGGTCCACGAGCCTGACGGCATGCCGGATCACGTCGACATGGCCGTTCGTGACGGGGTCGAAGCTGCCGGTATAGAGCGCCGTGCGGGACATCCGGTGGCGTTAGCCGCTGACGGCAAGCGGAGCAAGGGAGCGGGCGGCGCAGCGGTCGTTATGCTATCCTGCACTCAGGGGACCGACATGAGCACAGCCGCGCTTCGATCCGAGACGCACCTGGAGGTCGGTGCCTTCCTCCGCTTCCTCGACAGCCGGGCGGGCGAAAGATGGGAGCTGCTCGACGGCCAGCCGGTCCTGATGGTCGGCGGGACCCGCGCCCACGCCCGGATCGCCGGCAATCTCCTCGAGGCCGTCCGGCCCCAGGCGCGGGCACGCCGATGCGATGCGCTGGCTGGTCTCCTCGTCGAGACGCCCAGCGGATCGGCCTTCGAGCCCGACCTCCTGGTCGAGTGTTCGCCGGGGCGGCCGCAAGACCGGACGACCGAGACGCCGGTCATCGTCTTCGAGGTGCTCTCGCCGTCGACGATGCATTTCGACCGGAGCGAGAAGGCACGCCGCTACCGGGCGATCCCGAGCCTGCAGCAGCTCGTCTTCGTCTACCAGGACAGCGTCCGGGTCGAATCCTGGCTTCGGCAGGACGGGGAGTGGCTCCCCGCCCCCCATCAGGTTCTGGTCCAGCGCGAGGACTCCCTTGCCCTCCCGGTCATCGCGGGATCGCTCCCGCTCGCCGCGATCTACCTCGACGTCGTGCCGAACCCGCTCTGCGTATGAGCCCGGTTCGGCGGCCCTAGACCGACCCGTCCGGCGGCGTCCCGCCTTCGGCGATCTCGTCGGCCTCGGGCGGCGGGGTCTCGTCGTCCTCGCCCTCGAGATGCTCGACCGAGACGACCTTCTCGCTCGCATGCGCCCGGAAGACGGTGACGCCCTGCGACGGGCGGCCGGCGATTCGGATGTCGTGGACCGGCACCCGGATCAGCTGGCCGCCATCGGTGACCAGCATGATCTGGTCGTCATGCCCGACCGGGAAGGAGGCGACGAGCCGGCCGTTCCGCCCGCCCGTCGCCATGGCGACGATGCCCTTCCCGCCCCGTCCCGTGATCCTGTACTCATAGGATGACGTGCGCTTGCCGAAGCCGCGCTCCGAGAGCGTGAGCACGAATTGCTCGGCCGCATCCATCTCGGCGTATTTCGCGCCGAGCTCGATCTCCTGGGTCGGCGGCTCCTCGCCGTCGGCGACGACGGCCGCGGCCGCTTCCTGGGCCGTCTCCTCGACCGGCTCGCTGCCCGTGGCACGACGCATCGCGAGCGACCGTTTCAGATAGGTGGCACGTTCCTCGGGCGTCGCTTTAACGTGGCGGAGGATCGCCATCGAGATGACAGCGTCATCCTTGCCCAGCGCGACGCCCCGGACGCCGGTCGAATCGCGTCCCTTGAAGACCCGGACTTCCGGCACGGCAAAGCGGATGCATTGGCCGCCGGCGGTGGTCAGCAGCACGTCGTTGTCCACGGTGCAGATCGCAACGCCGACAATGTGGTCGCCCTCGTCGAGCTTCATCGCGATCTTGCCGTTGCGGTTCACCTGGACGAAATCGGAGAGCTTGTTCCGCCGCACGCCGCCCGAGGCGGTCGCGAACATGACGTCGAGCGTGTCCCAGGTCTCCTCGTCCTCGGGCAGGGGCAGGATGGTCGTGATGCGCTCGTCCTGCTGCAGGGGCAGCATGTTGACGAGCGCCTTGCCGCGCGCGTTCGGCGCGGCGAGCGGGAGCCGCCACACCTTCTCCTTGTAGGCCTGGCCGCGCGAGGAGAAGAACAGGATCGGCGTGTGGGTGTTCGCGACGAAGAGCCGTGTGACGAAATCCTCGTCCCGGGTCTGCATGCCCGAACGGCCCTTCCCGCCGCGGCGCTGGGCCCGGTAGGTCGAGAGCGGGACCCGCTTGATGTAGCCCGCATGGGACACGGTCACGACCATGTCCTCGCGCTGGATCAGGTCCTCGTCGTCGACGTCGGAAGCCCAGTCCAGGATCTCGGTCCGGCGCGGCGTGCCGAAGGCGGAGCTTGCCGCATTCAGCTCGTCCTTGATCATGTCCATGATGCGGGTACGCGAGCGCAGGATTTCGAGATAGCTTGAGATTTCGCCTGCAAGTCCTTGCAACTCATCGCCAACCTCGTCCCGCCCGAGGGCGGTGAGGCGGGCCAGGCGCAGCTCCAGGATGGCGCGGGCCTGGATGTCGGAGAGCCGGTAGGTTTCGTCGTCCGCGATCCGATGGCGGGGGTCGTCGACCAGCAGGATCAGTGACGCGATATCGGCGGCCGGCCAGTCCCGGTCCATCAACTGCTCGCGGGCGGTGTTCGGGTCGGGCGCGGTCCGGATCAGCCGGATGACCTCGTCGATATTGGCGACCGCGATGGTGAGGCCGCAAAGGACGTGAGCCCGGTCGCGAGCCTTGCCGAGCAGGAACTTGGTCCGTCGGCTGACCACCTCCTCGCGGAACTCGACGAAGGCCCGGATGAAGTCGCGCAGCGTCAGCGTCTCCGGCCGGCCGCCATTCAGCGCCACCATGTTGGCGCCGAAGCTCGTCTGCATCGGGGTGTAGCGGTAGAGCTGGTTCAGCACGACGTCCGGCAGGGCGTCGCGCTTGATCTCGACCACGATCCGCATGCCGTCCCGGTCGGATTCGTCGCGGAGCGCCGCGATACCCTCGATCCGCTTCTCGCGGACAAGCTCGGCCATCTTCTCGATCAGCGTGACCTTGTTCACCTGGTAGGGGATCTCGGTGACGATGATCGCCTCGCGATCACGGATCGTCTCGGGCTTCGTCTTGGCCCGCATCACGATCGAGCCGCGGCCGGTGGTGTAGGCCGAGCGCGCGCCTGCGCGGCCGAGGATCGATCCGCCGGTCGGGAAGTCGGGTCCGGGGACGATCTCGATCAACTCGTCGATCGAGATCGTGGGATCGTCGATATAGGCGATGCAGGCCTGGACGACCTCGCGGAGATTGTGCGGCGGGATGTTGGTGGCCATGCCGACGGCGATGCCGCCGGCGCCATTCACCAGCAAATTCGGATACTTGGCCGGAAGAACGACGGGCTCGCGTTCGCGCCCGTCATAGTTCGGCTGGAAGTCGACGGTGTTCTTGTCGAGATCGTCGAGGAGCGGCATCGCGGCCCGGTCGAGCCGCGCCTCGGTGTAGCGTTCGGCCGCCGGAGGGTCGCCGTCGACCGAGCCGAAATTGCCCTGCCCGTCGATCAGCGGCAGCCGCATGGAGAAGGGCTGCGCCATCCGGACGAGGGCGTCGTAGATCGCGAGATTGCCGTGCGGATGGTACTTGCCCATCGTGTCGCCGACGATGCGGGCGCATTTGCTGTAGGGCCGGTCCGGGGTCTGGTTGTTCTCGTGCATCGAGAACAGGATGCGGCGGTGGACGGGCTTGAGGCCGTCGCGGGCATCGGGCAGCGCCCGGCTCACGATCACGCTCATCGCGTAATCGAGATAGGACCGCTTCATCTCGTCGACGATCGAGACCGACCTGATGTCCGAGGCAGGGTCCTGGGGTGGGCGACCCTCGTCCGGCGGGTCGTTGTCGCTGTCAGCCAAAGTCTGTCACCTGAACTACACCCGCATCGTCTATCCGATTCAGCCGCGTTCGGCCAACCGGGCGGCGCCTTGGGGGAACCGGCGCGCGATAGGGAAAACGCAAGCCGATTGAGGCGCTTGCGAGCACCATCTTGATATGGCGCGCGAGGAGCCGCACCGCAACCGGCGCGGTCTCCACACCCGTTTCGCTCAGCGCAGGTTCTGCAGGAGGCTCGCCATCAGCCGCGCCCGCGGCACGAAGCTCGAAACCAGGGCATGTTCCGAGAGGGTGTGAGCACCGTCCCCGTCGACCCCGAGGCCGTCGAGCGTCGGGATGCCGAGGGCGGCCGTGAAGTTTCCGTCCGAGCCGCCGCCGGTCCGCGGCACCTCGCCCAGATCCAGGCCGATCTCGGCCGCGAGCGCTCGGGCCTGCTCGTAGAGAGCTGCAATCGCCTCGGTCCGCTCGTAGGGCGGTCGGTTCATGCCGCCCGTGATCCGGAGCTTGATGTCCGGGCCGCGCGGCTGCAACGCGAGCAGCTTCTCTTCCAGGGCTTCGCCATCGGATGCCGTCACGACCCTGAGGTCGACCGAGAAGCGGCAATGCTGCGGGATCACGTTCTGGGCCGTGCCGCCCGAGACCAGCCCGACCGTCGTCGTGATGCCGCGGTCGTAATCCGTCATGCCCTCGATCGAAGTGATGTGCATGGCGGCTTCCCGGATGGCGCTGCGGCCGTCGGGATGGCGCGAGCCGGAATGGGCGGGCCGCCCCTCGACCTCGAACTCGAACCGGCCGACGCCCTTGCGCGACGTCACGCATTTGCCGCCGTCGCGGGCGGGCTCGGTCACGAGCACGGCGGAAGCCCTGCGACCGAGATCCTCGATGATCCCGCGCGTCGTGGGCGATCCGATCTCCTCGTCCGACGTAAACAGGAAGGTCATGGGACGCGGCGCTGCGCCGGACTTCGCGACCGCGAGGAAGGCCCGGAAGGCCAGATAGGCGCCGCCTTTCATGTCGTAAATGCCGGGCCCGTAAAGCCGGTCGCCGTCGCGCCGGATCGGCAGGTCGCGCGCCAGCGTGCCGAGCGGATGCACCGTGTCCAAATGTGACAGGACCAGGATCCCGGGATCACCGGATCCAGGGCCGGCCCGCAGGATCACGCTGTCGCCGAGCCCGTCGCGCCCCGCGACGCGCTCCACGGCCACACTCGAGGTCGAGGCCTCGTCGAACGCGAGGTCCATGACGCGGTTCACACCTGCCGGGTCCGAGGTCGGTGATTCCACCGCGGTCCAAGCCGAGATGCCGCGGACGAGGTCCGCCTCGTCGAAGGACGGACGCATCAGGGTCCAGCCCTAGAACGGGATGTCGTCG
This sequence comes from uncultured Enterovirga sp., assembly GCF_964242715.1. NCBI lineage: Bacteria > Pseudomonadati > Pseudomonadota > Alphaproteobacteria > Hyphomicrobiales > Methylobacteriaceae > Enterovirga > uncultured Enterovirga sp. Next base: position 34,183 of record NZ_CAXTAZ010000002.1, on the reverse strand, counting down.
TCGAGGTCCTTGGCGTAGCCGCCCCCGCCGCCGCCACTTCTCTCGCCGCCGGCCATCGCGGGCTTGCGCTCCATCGGGCCCGAGCGGCCGAAATCGCCGCCCCGGCTGACTTGGCCGCCGCCCGTATCCTCACCGAAATCGGAGGAGCCGCCGCCGCTGCGCCCGCCAAGCAAGGTCAGCTCGCCGCGGAAGCGCTGGAGGACGATCTCGGTCGTGTACTTCTCCTGGCCGGACTGGTCCTGCCATTTCCGCGTCTGCAGCTGACCCTCGATGTAAACGGTCGAACCCTTCTTCAGGTACTGCTCCGCGATCCGTCCGAGGTTTTCGTTGAAGATGACGACGGAGTGCCACTCCGTCTTCTCCTTGCGCTCGCCGGTCTGCTTGTCCTTCCAGCTCTCGGACGTAGCGAGTCTCAGGTTGACGATCGGGTCGCCCGAGCCCGTGCGACGGACCTCCGGATCGCGCCCGAGATTGCCGACCAGGATCACCTTGTTCACGCTTCCGGCCATGACACACTCCACTTGCCGCGCAGACCCGGCACCTTGGCGACAGGAACTCCCATCGGCAAGTGCGAGCCCGCTTCCGTCCTCACGCTTTTCGTTCTATCTTTGTTCTCGTGCTGCCACAAGGCGGCAAGCCGCCCGCCTGGAGCAGGAACCTTGCAGCGGTAACGGTGGTTCGGCCAGGACATCGTCATCGCTTCAGCCGAGAACGGCGATGCCAACCAGGATTTTGTGCGTCGTTCTCGGGGCGGTTGTCCCGGTGATCAGCGTCGGATGGCTGATCGCCTATCACTGACTGCTGCCGAGGTCGGCGGTCGGACGGTCCGCCACGGCCATCACGACCGCGACGGCAGGCGCGCCTGCAGCCGGCAGACCAGGCCGCCCGGCGCGAAGTCCATGACGACGTCGCCTTCGAGATCCTGAGCGAGGTTTCGCTCGATCAGCTTTCGCCCGAAGCCCAGTCGGGTCGGCGGCGTGACAGGCGGTCCTCCGGATTCGACCCAGCTCAGATGCAGCGGCCGATCGGGTGAGGCTGCGACGTCCAGACCCCAGGCGATCGAGACACGGCCCGAGGAGATCGACAGCGCGCCGTATTTCAGCGCGTTGGTGGCGAGTTCCTGCAGCGCCATGGCGAGCGCGAGAGCCGAGCGCGGCGAGAGTCGCAGGCTCTGACCCTCGACGGTGAAGCGCTCGCCCACTCCGGCTCGGTATGGGTCGAGGGCCTGATCGACGATCTCCCTCAGCTCCGCCCCGTCCCAGCTCTCGCGTGTCAGGACATCATGGGCCCGGGACAAGGCGAGAAGGCGCGACTCGAAGGCGTGCCGGGCCTCTTCCGTCGTCGCCTCACGGCGAAGGCTCTGGACCGCGATTGACTGGACCGTCGCGAGCGTGTTTTTCACGCGGTGGTTCAGCTCGTTGATCAGCAGCTTCTGGTGCAGTTCGGCGCGCTTGCGGTCGGTCACGTCACGGTGGGCGCCGATCAGCCGAACCGCCCGGCCGTCGAGGCCTCGCTCGATCTCGGCCGAAGCCGCGATCCAGCGCGTCTCCCCATCCGACGGGCGGACGATCCGATACTCCGCCTCGTATTGCACCGCATGTCCCTCGACGGCGCGCCGGAAATCGCCGTCGACCTTCTCCCGGTCCTCCGGGTGGATACGGGCCACCCAATCCTCGTGCGGCTCGTCGGCGGCTTCGGGCGGGAGGCCGTGCAGCTTCAGATATTCCGGCGAGCGGCGGTTCCGGAACCCTGCCGTGAGTTCGACCTGAAGACTACCGATGCCGACGATGCGCTGGACATGGGCGAGCTCGGCCTCGCGCTGCCTGAGCGCGGTTTCGTCCGCCCGGCGCTCGGTCACGTCGCGGAAGGAGATCCCGACGCCGTCCGGAATGGGATAGAAACGCCCCTCGAGCCACCGATCCGGTCGGATCGCGGAGCGAGCCGTGATCTCTCCGGCCCGGCCCTCCATCGCGGCCCGCAGGAGGGGCTCGACCCCCGCGATGCTGAGAACCGGGATGACCTCCCAGAGGAGCCGTCCGAGAACCTCGCTCCGCGGGAAGCCGAAGAAATCTTCCGAGCCGCGATTGAAGACGGTGAGGCGCCAGTCCCGATCGACCGCGTAGAAACACTCGCCGATGCCGTCGAGGATGGCGACGAGGCGCTCTTCGCTGGCATTCACGGGTAAGTTCGCCTCGGCCGCCCCCCGCGAGCATGTCGGACCACGATCAAGACCGTCCGATGCAGTCTGGGTTCGGCCCATGGCCAGGTCCGCCGTTCCGAAGGGCGAGAGGCGTTCGTGACACGGCGCAAAGGAACGGGCTCACACCAGCATCGCCATCGGGTTCTCGACGAGCTGCCGGAAGGCGGCGATCACCTCGGCGCCGAGCGCGCCGTCGATGGCGCGGTGGTCGCAGGAGAGGGTCGCCGACATCACGGTCGCGACCGCCGGCTGACCGCCCTTCGCGACGACCCGCTTCTCGCCCGCGCCGACCGCCAGGATGGTCGAGTGCGGCGGGTTGATGATGGCCGTGAACTGCTTGATGCCGAACATGCCGAGATTGGAGAGCGCGGTCGAGCCGCCCTCGTATTCGGCGGGCTTCAGCTTCCGGGTCTTCGCGCGTGCGCCAAAGTCCTTCATGGCGTTCGAGATGGCCGAGAGGCTCATCGTGTCGGCCTTGCGGATGATCGGCGTGATCAGGCCCTCGGGGATCGCGACCGCGACGCCCACATCGACATGCTTGTGCCGGAGCATCGAGCCCTCGGTCCAGGACACGTTCGCGGCCGGCACCCGCATCAGCGCGAGCGCGTGCGCCTTGATCATGAAATCGTTGACGGAAAGCTTGTAGGCGGGCTTGCCGTCCTTGTCCTTGGGCGCGGCACCGTTCAGCTGCTCGCGGAGCGCGAGCAGAGCGTCGAGGTCGCAATCGACGGTGAGATAAAAATGCGGCGTCGTCTGCATCGAGGCCGCGAGGCGGCGCGCGATGGTCTTGCGCATGTTGTCGTGCGGGATCTCCTCGAAGGAGCCCGGCTCGAAGAATTTCTTGATCTGCGTGTCCGACATGGACGGCGCTGCTGCCGGAGCGGCGGCCCCGGGGGCCGGAGCCGGGGCCGCAGCGGGGGCCGGCGCGGCGGGCTTGGCCGTTTCGGGTGCGGCGGCCTTCGCGCCGCCGCCAGCGATGGCAGCCTGGACGTCGGCCTGGACGACGCGGCCATGCGGGCCGGAGCCGGCGACCGCCGCGAGGTCGATGCCGCCGTCTTTCGCGATCCGACGCGCGAGCGGCGAGGCGAAGACCCGGCCGCCCTCATGCGAAGGCCCGGCGCCGTTGGTCTTCGGTGCAGCGGGGGCGGCGGCGGTCGCCGGGCCCTGCGGGGCCTGGTCGACCCGGGCATAGGATTTCTGGGCGTCGGCATCCGAGGTCGCCGCCGGTTCGGCCGTCGGCGCAGAGGCACGCGCCTCCTGCTTGGCCGGCTCCGCCGCGGTCGCGGCCTTCGGGGCCGCGTCGCCTGCCTCGACGGTCTTCGGGTCCTCGCCCTCACCGGCGATCACGCCGATGACCTGGTTCACCGGCACGTCGGCCGTGCCCTCGGGCACCGTGATCTTCGCCAGGATTCCCTCGTCCACGGCCTCGACCTCCATCGTGGCCTTGTCGGTCTCGATCTCGGCGATCACGTCGCCCGACTTGATGGAATCGCCCTCCTTCTTCAGCCACTTGGCGAGGTTGCCCTTCTCCATCGTCGGCGAGAGGGCGGGCATGAGGATGTTGGTCGGCATGGGTCAGGCCTCGGTCGAGGGCGTATCGAAGGGAAGAGGTCGTCGATCGGGAAACCGATCGCGTCGAAGGGCGCGACCCGGACCTCGTCGCCGCGCTGGATGGTGGCGGGTAGCAGCCACTGCGAGCCGGTCAGTTCGAAAGCCTCGAGCTCGCCCGCGACCGGGTCGAGCAGCCAGAGATGGCCGATCCCGGCCTCCGGCATAGATCCGCCGCTTGGCGCCGCGATCGACCCGGGCGGTCGAGGGAGACAGGACCTCACAAACCCAATCCGGAGCCGTCTCGAGATAGGCGGTGTCGGGAAGCTCGGTCAGGCGCTCGCGCCGCCAGCCCGCGAGATCGGGTACCACGACCTGATGGCCGAGATGCAGTTCCGGCTCGACGATGAAGACCCAGCCTCCCGGGCCGCCGCGGCCGCGCTGGAATGGCCCGGTCAGCTCATAACTCAACGCCGACGCGGCCGCCCCGTGACGAGGACGGGGGCGCGGATAGGTCTCGAGCATGCCGTCGATGATCTCGCCGACGAGATGCTCAGGCAAAGCCTCGATATCGGCGTAGGTCGCCGGCAATGGCATGGCGCGGGCGCTACTCACGGCAGGCGTACCGGAGACGGTTCGGCCCGGGCCGCCGAGGCAGACGTGAAGGCGATCGCGACCGGCATCCAATAGCCGCGCCGCCGCGCGAGCCGCGCCTCCACCGTCTCGCCGGCATAGCTCACCGGCTCCGGCGCGCGGCCGTCGAACTCCGGCACACCGAGGCCGCCGACATTGACGACGGCGACCGGCGGATCATCCGGCTGGATCGCCGCGACATAGCTGCCGCAGGCGGCGCAGAGGAGGTAGTCGGCGGTGCGAAGCCCGAAGCGGTAGCGGAGCAGGCTGTCCGGACCCTCGACCCGGATGATGGCCTGACCGTCCGGGTCGGAGATGGTGCGGGCGCCCCTCCGGCCGCAGAACTCGCATTGGCAGGCGCGCAACAGCAGCGAGGCCGGCGGCCGCGAGAGCTTGAGATCGACCTGGACGGCGCCGCAATGGCAAGAGCCGGCCGGCAGGAGGTCGTGCGACACGAGGGGTTGCGACGATTCAGCCAACATCTCGGGTCACCGAACGATCCTACCGGTAGCAGACGGCCTTCGCCGCCCGGACGACCTCGCCGACATTCGGCAACGCGAGCTTCTCGAGATTGGCCGCATACGGCATCGGCACGTCCTTGCCGGTGACCCGGGCCACCGGGGCGTCGAGATAGTCGAACGCCTCTTCCATGATCTTCATGCCGATCTCGGCCGTGACGCCCGATTGCGGGAAGCCTTCCTCGACGGCGACGCAGCGGTTGGTCTTCTTCACCGATTCGATGATCGTCGCGATGTCCATCGGCCGGATGGTGCGGAGATCGATGACCTCAGCCTCGATCCCCTCCTTGGCGAGTTCCTCGGCCGCCTTCAGCGCGTAGGTCATGCCGATCGAGAAGGACACGATGGTGACGTCCTTGCCGGTCCGGTGGATGCGGGCCTTGCCGATCGGCAGGACGAAATCGTCGAGCTTCGGCACCGGCATCGACTGGCCGTAGAGGATCTCGTTTTCGAGGAAGATGATCGGATTCGGATCCCGGATCGCGGCCTTGAGGAGGCCCTTCGCGTCCGCCGCCGTATAGGGTGCGATCACCTTGAGGCCGGGCACGTTCGAATACCAGGCGCTGTAATCGTGGCTGTGCTGGGCGCCGACGCGGGCGGCGGCCCCGTTCGGGCCGCGGAACACGATCGGGCAGCCCATCTGCCCACCGGACATGTAGAGCGTCTTCGCGGCCGAATTGATGATCTGGTCGATTGCCTGCATGGCGAAATTGAAGGTCATGAACTCGACGATGGGCCGGAGCCCCGCAAGCGCCGCGCCGACGCCGAGGCCGGCGAAGCCGTGTTCGGTGATCGGCGTGTCGATGACGCGTTTCGGGCCGAATTCCTGCAGGAGGCCCTGGGTCACCTTGTAGGCGCCCTGATATTCGGCGACCTCCTCGCCGATCACGAACACGTCGCCCGAGCGGCGCATCTCCTCGGCCATCGCGTCGCGGAGCGCCTCGCGCACCGTCATCTGAACCATCTCGGTCCCGTCCGGTACCTCGGGCCTCGCGATCTGCTGCGGCTGCGGCGGAGCGGCTACGGCGGAGGGCGCCTTCGCGGTGGCCGGGATCGCGCCGGGCGCGGCCGCCGGCTGCGATTCCCGGGCCTTCATCTCGGCCGCGGGCTGCTCGGCCGCCTTCGAATCCTGGGCCTGGGCCTGGGCCTGAGCCGGGCCGCCCGCATTCGGCGGCTCCGAGGCGCCGTTCGTCTTCGGAGCGGCTGCGGCCGAGACGTCCTCGCCCTCGGCCGCGATCACGCCGATCGGGGTGTTCACGGCGACATTCTCGGTGCCGTCGCCGACCAGGATCTTCGCCAATACGCCCTCGTCGACCGCCTCGACCTCCATCGTAGCCTTGTCGGTCTCGATCTCGGCCAGGACGTCGCCCGCCTTGACCGGGTCGCCCTCCTTCTTCAGCCATTTCGCGAGCTTGCCCTGCTCCATCGTGGGCGAAAGGGCGGGCATCAGGATGTCGGTCGGCATCGAACGCTCGTGTCAGGTTTTGGCGGCTGCCTGCTCCCCGCCCCTCATCCTGAGGTGCGAGCGCAGCGAGCCTCGAAGGACGCACCGAACCGTCCCCCATGCTTGGACATCGAGCCTTGTCAGGCTCGGCACCTCAGCATGACGGGCGTCGGGACGCATAACTGTTGTGGCCTATGCCTCGAGCAGGATGTCGGTCCACAATTCCGACGGATCCGGCTCGCGATCATGGGTCGCGAACTCGGCCGCATCGTTGACGATCTCGCGCACCTTGCCGTCGAGGCTCTTGATCTCGTCCTCGCCGACCTTGTGCGTCTCGAGCAGACGCTTCCGGATCATCTCGATCGGGTCACGCTCCTCGCGCATTTTGGTGACCTCGTCCTTCGAGCGGTATTTCGCTGGATCGGACATCGAGTGGCCGCGGTAGCGATAGGTCTGCATCTCGAGGATGTAGGGCCCGTTGCCGTTGCGGGCGAACTCGATCGCGCGGCCGGCGGCTTCGCGGACCGACCGCACGTCCATCCCGTCGACCTGCTCGCCCGGAATGTTGAAGGAGGTGCCGCGCTTCGAGAAATCGGTCTGGGCCGAGGCGCGGGCAACGGAGGTCCCCATCGCGTAGCGGTTATTCTCGATCACGTAGACGACCGGCAGCTTCCACAGCTCGGCCATGTTGAAGCTCTCGTAGACCTGACCCTGGTTCGCGGCGCCGTCGCCGAAATAGGTCATCGAGACCTTGCCGTCCTCACGGTACCAATTGGCGAGGCCGAGCCCCGTCCCGAGAGAGACCTGGGCGCCGACGATGCCGTGCCCACCGTAGAAGGCCTTCTCCTTGGAAAACATATGCATGGAGCCGCCCTTGCCGTGGGAATAGCCCCCTCGGCGGCCGGTCAGTTCCGCCATGACCCCGCGCGGGTCCATGCCGCAGGCGAGCATGTGGCCATGGTCGCGGTAGCCGGTGATGACTTGGTCGCCGTCCTTCGCGGCCATCTGCATGCCGACGACGACCGCCTCCTGGCCGATATAGAGGTGGCAGAAGCCGCCGATCAGCCCCATGCCGTACATCTGGCCCGCCTTCTCCTCGAAGCGGCGGATCAACAGCATGGACCGATAGGCGGACAGATCCTCCTCGCGCGAGAAGGGTGGAGGTGCGTTCGCGGGCAGGCTCGTCTCACCTTCCGGAGCGCCGCTCGACACGCGCCCTGCAACCGCCGCCATCCTGGCTCCTCCGACCTGACTTCCCGGATTGCTAGACCAGTCGCGCGGCGAAAGCGAGAGGCGGCTCGCCGGCCGAGGCTCAGGGCGTGACGATGACGACGTCGTTCTTGTGCACCCGGCCCAGCAGGATGCGTCCCCTCTCCTCGAGAAGGTCGCGGTCGATCTGACCCGCCCGCAGCAAGGCCAGGCGTCGTTCCCAATCGCCGCGCTCGGTCCGGGCCGCCTCGAGTTCCTTGTTGACCTCGAAGATCTGGATTTTCAGCACCTGTTTCGCGTCGAAGCCGCGATTGCCCGTCCGGGCATTGTGCAGGAAATACCAGACGAGCCCCGCCGCCAGCCCATAGGCGACGAGAGGGATCAGAACGGCTCTGAGGCGCCGACGAACGACCATGGCGGGACGATGCCGCCTCGTGGTTAAGGGCGGGTTACGGCGAGGCCCTCGCGCTCAGTCTCCGTTCGTGCTTGCGCTCTCGCCTGCGCTCGCCGACAGCGACGACGGCGCAGATGGGAGCGCCGAGGGTCATCGTATGAAAGCTCTTCCTCATCTGACCGCCTGCCTTCTTCTCGCGATCGGGACGGCCACGACGCAGGCGCAGGTCAATCAACTGGGCCAGGGACAGCGGCCGGCTCCGACCGCGTCGGGCGAGCCCGTGGAGCGGGTCACCGTGGAACAGGTCGCAAAGCTCTTGCAGGATTCAGGCTATCGCGCCGAGATCGTGCAGGGCACGCGGAACCGCTACATCCGGAGCGGGCTGAGCGGTCGCCGGATCGCGATCTACATGTACGATTGCAAGGAGGAAGCCTGCGGCTCCTTCCAGTTCTCCGCCATCTTCGTCAAGAATCCGAAATACACGCTGGACTTCGTGAATGCCTGGAACAAGGCGAGGCGCTACGCCAAGGCCTATCTCGACAACGACGGCGACCTCAATTTCGAGTGGGACATCGACCTGGACGGCGGCGTGACGAACGATTTCCTGAAGACAACTATCTTGTCCTTCGAGAACTACCTCGGCACGTTCGACAAATTCACGCCGTAGGGTCTCGCGGGGCGGGCGGCGTGGCCGTCGACCGATTGCCATACGCGGAGAGCGCGAGGCCAACGACGATCAAAGCGATGGCGAGGGCCTGCAGGGGGCCCGGCCATTCGCCAAGGATCGGGATGGCCGAAACCGTCCCGATGACCGGGATCAAGGGCGGGAAAAGCTGCGTTCCGGAGGCCCCGAGCACCTTTACGCCGTGGCCCCAGAGCCACAGGGCGATGATCGAGTTCAGCACGCCCTGATAGGCCGCCTGAAACAGGACGAGGGCGACGGGGACCTGGAGCAGCCTGGGTTCCAGGAACGCGAAATAGATCGGCACGTAGGCGAGGGACAGCACCGCGGCGATGGCAGCGCCCGTCATGGCTCCGACCCGCCAGCGATGGAGAAGCACCGGGTAGAAGCCCCACAGGAGGCCGGTGAGGAAGAAGCAGAAATCGCCGAGCAGGATCGAGCTGGATCCACTCGTCGTGCCCGCGATCGCCATCAGGACGAGTCCCGACAGCGCGAGCGCGAGGCCGATCCGCGCGAGCCAGGGCGGCAGCCGGCCCGCCATGACCATCACGTAGACGACGCCCACGACCGTCACCGTCCCGGGCCCGAGCGCCGCGCCATGCGCGGCCGGCGCATAGGTCACGCCGAGGCTCATCAGGAGCGTGATCGTTGCACCGCAGGTGAGGGCCAGCACCACCCCCCTGCCCCAGCCCACCCCGGCGCAATCGCGGAGCCCGCGACTGACGAGGAAGGGCAGCAGGATCGGGCCGGAGATGCCGAACCGCAGGAAGACGAGGTCGTAGGCCGTCAGTCCATGCTGCACGGCGTAGCGGCTGATCGCGAAATTGGCGCCGAAGATCAGCATCGCGACCAGCATGGACGCGACGGCGAGATGGGGAGTCCAGCGAAGACCCGGTCGGGAGACGAGCACGGCCGGACCATAGCGGCCCGGCTCCGGATGGCCATGCACGGCCGCGCCGGTCAGGCCACCGCTGATGCGGGTTGCGGGCTGCCTCCCTTTCGTGAGCTAGGCACGATCGCTTTGGCCGGCCGCGATCACGCGAGGGTCTTCAGCGCCGCCCGGCCCGCATATTTCGCCGCCGCCCCGAGTTCCTCCTCGATGCGGATGAGCTGGTTGTATTTCGCGAGCCGGTCGGACCGGGACAGCGAGCCCGTCTTGATCTGCCCGCAATTTGTCGCGACCGCGAGGTCGGCGATGGTGGCGTCCTCCGTCTCGCCGGAGCGATGCGACATGACCGCGGTGTAGCCGGCCTTGTGGGCCATCTCGACCGTCGAGAGGGTCTCGGTGAGGGTGCCGATCTGGTTCACCTTGACCAGGATCGAATTCGCGACGCCGCGCCGGATGCCGTCGGAGAGCCGGGTCGTGTTGGTGACGAAAAGGTCGTCGCCGACGAGCTGGCACTTGGCGCCGACGAGGTCGGTCAGCGCCTTCCAGCCCTCCCAATCGTCCTCGGACATGCCGTCCTCGATCGAGACGATCGGGTAGGCCGCGACGAGCTTCGCCAGATATTCGGCCTGCTCCCGTCCGCTCCGGGTCAGGCCCTCGCCCTCGTAGGCGTAGCTGCCGTCGCGGAAGAATTCCGTCGCGGCGCAATCGAGCGCGAGCACCACGTCCTTGCCGGGCTTGAAGCCGGCCTGCTCGATCGAACCCATCACGAAGTCGAGCGCCGCCTCGGCTGAGGAGAGGTTCGGTGCAAAACCGCCCTCGTCGCCGACATTCGTGTTGTGACCGGCCTTCTTCAGCCCGGACCGGAGCGTGTGGAAGACCTCGGAGCCGATCCGGACCGCCTCGGCGAAGCTCTCCGCCCCGACCGGCATGATCATGAATTCCTGGAAGTCGATCGGGTTGTCGGCATGCGCCCCGCCATTGATGATGTTCATCATCGGCACCGGCAGCAGCCGGGCCTGGGTGCCGCCGACATAGCGATAGAGCGGCAGGCCGGAGGCTTCCGAGGCGGCCTTGGCGACCGCGAGCGAGATGCCCAGGATCGCGTTCGCCCCGAGCCGAGCCTTGTTCGGCGTGCCGTCGAGTTCGATCATGGCCTCGTCGATCTCGACCTGGTCCTCGGCCTCCATGCCGGCGAGTTCGCCCGCGAGTTCGCCGTTGACGGCCTCGACGGCCTTGAGCACGCCCTTGCCGCCGTAGCGGCTCTTGTCGCCGTCGCGGAGTTCGACGGCCTCGTGCGCGCCGGTCGAGGCGCCCGACGGGACGGCGGCGCGGCCCATCGATCCGTCCTCGAGGATCACGTCGACCTCCACCGTCGGGTTGCCGCGGCTGTCGAGGATTTCGCGCGCGGCGATGTCGATGATGGTGGTCATTCGGCCCCTCCTGTTGGAGCCCGAGGCGGTAAGCCGGCCGGTTCGCCTGTGCAAGGGACGGACGTCCGAGGATCGAGGCAACGGAATCGAAACCGATCACGTGCTGCGCTGCGGGCGGAGGAGCGGCATGACGAAGCTTTTTGCGCGCCGGAAGGTTCTGGTGGCCGCTGCCGGTGCGGCCTTGTCCGGTCTCGCTGGCTGCGGCCGTGTCGAGGGATCCGTGCTGCCGGACGTCGTCCTGCCCGCGATCTCCGGGCTGACCGGACCGAATGGCTGGGCCGTGCCGGGATTCGCCTCGGGCGAGTTCCGGAGGGGCGTCGCCCTCCTCAACGTCTGGGCGTCTTGGTGCCCGTATTGTCAGGCCGAGCACGATCACCTCCTCCGGCTCTCGCGCGACAGCCGCTTTCGCCTGCTCGGCCTCGTCTACCGGGACAGCGAGGCGAAAGCGGCCGCCTATCTCCGCCGCACCGGCAACCCCTTCGCGGCGGTGGCGAGGGACGACGGGCAGCTTTCGCGCGCCGTCGGGCAGCGCGGGGTTCCGGGAACCTACGTGGTGGCCCGCTCTGGCCGGGTTCTGACCGCCGTGCGGGGCGCGATCGACGAGAGGTCGATCGAGGGTCGGCTGATGCCCGCGATCCGGCGGGCGCTCGCGGGCGACGAGACGATCGACTCCTGAACACGCCCCCGGGCGCCGGCGGCCTTGACCGCTGCACGATCCGCGCTACCTCCCAGCGATGTCAGATCCCCAACTCGGCCGTCCCGCCGCCCTGCCCCGCTCGCCCGACGAGGCGCAGCTCGATCGCGTACCGAACCCGCATCCCGACGCGGATTACGTCGCGCGCTTCACGGCGCCAGAATTCACCTCGCTCTGTCCGGTGACGGGCCAGCCGGATTTCGCGCTGCTCGTGATCGACTACGTGCCCGATGCCTGGCTCGTCGAATCGAAGTCGCTGAAGCTCTACCTGCACAGCTTCCGCGATCACGGCGCCTTCCATGAGGATTGCACGGTCGCGATCGGAAAGCGGCTCGCCGGGCTGCTCGTGCCGCGCTGGCTGCGGATCGGCGGCTACTGGAATCCGCGCGGCGGGATCCCGATCGACGTGTTCTGGCAGACGGGCGCGCCGCCCTCCGGCCTGTGGCTGCCCGACCAGGGCGTCGCGCCCTACCGGGCGCGGGGATAGGCCTCGCGGAGCACGGTCGCGGCGACAAGGCCGAGGACGAGGAGGCCCGCGCCACAGACGAGCATCGCCCCGCCCCGGTCGATCGTGCCGAGGAGGAGCCCGTAGGTCACGGGGCCGAGCGCCTGCCCGATGAAGAACGAGAAGGCGTGCATCGACACCGCGGAGGCGCGGGCGTCCGGCACCACCTCGGTGATCTGGGTCTGAAAGGAGTTGTGGAGCATGTAGAAGCCCGCGCCCACCACCACCATCGCGGCAGCCTGAAATCCCCAGGGCAGCCCGGGCGCGAGGGCGCCGAACGCGAGCGCGGCGATGAGTCCGGCGGTCCGCAGCATGCGGGGCAGGCCGAGGGTGGCGAGCAGCCAGCGGACGATCAGCGTGTAGATGATGCCGCCGATCGCAAAACCGCCGATGATCAGCCCGGCCTCCGTCGCGCCGCCGAGCCCGTCGCGCTCGAGAAGCGGCGCGATATAAGGCTGCACGCCGAAGACGAGCACGCCTTCCGCGAACACGAACGCCATCAGCGCGAGCGCCCGCGGTATCCCGAGAATGCGGCGGTAGCGGTCGAGGGCTATCCTGAGGCTGAACTCGCCGCGCGCGGCGTTCGCGCTCCGGAAGCCGAGCAGCACCGCGACGGCCGCGACGGCCGAGATGCCGGCCGCCACGGCGAAGACGCCGCGCCAGGAGATCACGCCGGCGAGCGCCCCCGAGCCGACGCCGCCGAGCAGCTGTCCCGAGATCGTCGCGGTGAGGAAGCGGCCGATCGCGACCTGGCGCTCGCCCATGGCGGCGACGCGGTCGCCGATGGTCGCGAGCGCGATCGGGATGATCCCGCCCGCCGCCGCGCCGGAGAGGACGCGGAGCACGAAGAGCGCCGTGAGGTCCGTCGTCAGGCTCGCCGCGAGCAGCACGATCGCGAGCGCGATCAGGAGAACCTTGACGACGAGTTCCTTGCCGACCGCGTCTCCGAACGGGCCCAGCACCGGCTGGATCAGGGCATAGGGCAAGGCGTAGGCGGTGGAGAGGAGCGCGACGGTGAGCGGGTCGGCCGCGAGGTCGCGGGCGATGACGCCGATCATCGGGTCGACGAAACGTGTCGAGAGGGCCGAGGCGAAGCCGCAGACGGACAGGATCAGGATGGTCCGGCGCGTGCGCTCCGCCTCACCGGGCGACACGGATTCGCTCACGGGCGGAACGGTCTGCTCACGAGACCCGCCGCCGTTTGGCGACTGCGTCGAAAGCCTGGAGTTCCTCGAGCAGAGCCGGCAGTTCGGCGAGCGGCACCATGTTCGGACCGTCCGACGGCGCGTGGTCCGGGTCGCGATGCGTCTCGATGAACACGCCCGCGACGCCGACCGCGACGGCCGCCCGGGCGAGAACCGGCACGAAGCGGCGCTCGCCGCCGGAGGTGGTGCCGCGGCCGCCCGGCTGCTGCACGGAATGGGTCGCGTCGAAGATCACCGGGGCGCCGGTCGTCTCGGCCATGATCGGGAGCGAGCGCATGTCGGAGACGAGCGTGTTGTAGCCGAAGGAGGCGCCGCGCTCGGTCACCATCACGCGACGGTTGCCGGCCTCGCGGACCTTGGCCGCGACGTTGCGCATGTCCCAGGGCGCCAGGAACTGGCCCTTCTTCACGTTCACGACGCGGCCCGTCTCGGCCGCCGCGACCAGGAGGTCGGTCTGCCGGCACAGGAAGGCCGGGATCTGCAGGATGTCGACGACCTCGCCCACGGCCGCGCATTGCGAGACCTCGTGCACGTCCGTCGTCAGCGCGAGGCCGAAGCGGGCCTTCACCTCGGCGAAGATGTCCATGGCGGGCCCGAGCCCGATCCCGCGCGCGCTCGCCGCCGATGTGCGGTTCGCCTTGTCGAAGGAGGATTTGTAGACGAGCCCCATCCCGAGCCGGTCGGCCATCGCCTTGATGGCTTCCGCGGTCTCGAGCGCGTGGTCGCGGCTTTCCATCGCGCAGGGACCCGCGATGAGGGTCAACGGCAAGGCATTGCCGAACCGGACCGTCCCGATCTCGACGATGGTGTCTTGGACGATGGTGTCTTGGGTGCTGGCCGTCATGCCGTGCGCTTAGTGCGTCCCGGCGGACAGGGGAAGTGCGTCCGTCGCAGGGCGGAGGCCCGACCGGAGCCGAAGGTCGAGGACAAGCCCCGAGGGCAGCGTCGCGAGGAGCGGCGAGACCGGCACGCCTGCCGAATCGAGCATACGGGCCGTCCAGTGATTGCAGACGTTGCGGAAGCTGAACGTGCCTCGGGCGCGGTAGAAGAGGCTCGGACCGTACAGCCCTTGCCCCAAGACTTCGGGGCGGCCGCCGTCCTCGACGTCGAAGGTCTCGTCGAGTCGGGCGAGTAGCCGGGCGAACCCCTCCTCGGACAGGGTGATGGGGACGAGGTCGGCGCCCTGGAACGGGATGCGGGGGTCGCCCTCGACGCCGACCACATGCGCCACCGAGGCATTGCCGGGCACGAAGAGGGCGCGGAGGCCGAGACCCAAGTCGATCGAGTCGGGCGTGGAGCCGTCGCGGTAGAAGCGGGCGTCTCCCCAGCCAAATTCGAGCCAGTCGTAATGCCCGAACCGGGCAGCCACGGAGATCACCGCGGCCCGCCCATCCCGCCCGCCGACCTTGGCCAGTTCCGGGCGCGGAAGCACGAGGCCCGAATGGAAGCCGTTGCTGACGAGATAGATCGGGATGCCCGTCCCGGGCTTCGCCGGAAAGAGGGCCGGATCCCCCCAGCGGATACCGAACACGACCGCCGCGGCGGCGAGCACCGCGACGATGGCTCCGGCGAGGGCGCGGAAGCGACCTCGCAGGAAGGAAATTCTCAGAGTGCCTTCAGCCGGGCGAGAGCCTCGTCGATTCGCGCCCGCCGGGCGACCGCTTCGGCCCGACGCTCACGCTGCTCCTCGACGACCTCTTCCGGAGCGCGCGAGACAAAGCTCTCGTTGCCGAGCTTCGCATCGATCTTGACGATCTCGCCATCGAGCTTCGCGGCCTCTCGACCGAGCCTGTCGAGTTCGGCCTCGAGATCGACGATGCCGGCGAGCGGCAGGGCGGCCACCTCGCCCTGCACCACCACCTGGACGGACTGGCCAGGAGGCGTGGTGGCTTCTTCGATGGCGGACAGACGGGCTTGGCGGCGGAGCGTCTCATTCCAGCGTCCGGCCCGGGCGCGCGTCTCGGCCGAGGGCGAGACCAGGACGAGGGGCACCTGCGCGGCCGGCGGCACGCCGAGCTCGGACCGCACCGAGCGGATCTCGGAGATGAGGTCGATGACCCAGCCGATCTCCGCCTCGGATTCCGGATGGGAAAGGTCGCCGATGGCGGGCCAGGCGGCGAGCGTCAGGAGCCCTGCTCCGCCCCCGTTCCGCAACGCCCAGAGTTCCTCGGTCACGAAGGGCATGAAGGGGTGCAGCAGCTTCAGGACCGTGTCGAAGACATAGGCCGTAACCGCCCGGGCCTCGTCCTTGGCCGGGCTGTCCGGCCCAAGCAGCACCGGCTTGGCGAGCTCGATATGCCAATCGCAGAAGGTGTTCCAGACGAAACGGTAGGCCGCGCCCGCCGCATCGTTGAAGCGATATTCCTCGATGGCGGTCGTGCAGTCCGCCAGCGCCCGCGAACATTCGGCCAGGATCCAGCGGTTCAAGGTGTCGGTCGCGGGCGGTGGGGCGCCGGTCGCGCCGGCTGGTGAGACACAACCGTTCATCTCGGCGAAGCGGGCCGCGTTCCAGATCTTCGTCGCGAAGTTGCGGTAGCCCTCGACCCGCTGCAGCGACAGCTTGATGTCGCGCCCCTGCGCGGCCATCGCGGCGAGGGTGAAGCGGAGTGCGTCGGCGCCGTAGCTGTCGATTAGCTGGATCGGGTCGATGACGTTGCCCTTCGACTTCGACATCTTGGCCCCGCGCTCGTCGCGGACGAGGGCGTGGATGTAGACCGTGTCGAAGGGCACCCGGTCTGTGCAGTAGAGCCCCATCATCATCATCCGGGCGACCCAGAAGAAGATGATGTCGAAGCCGGTGACGAGCGTGTTCGTCGGGTAATAGCGGACGAGGTCCGGCGTCTCGTCCGGCCAGCCCATGGTCGAGAAGGGCCAGAGCGCCGAGGAGAACCAAGTGTCGAGGACATCCTCCTCGCGGGTCAGGAAGGCGGCGGCGCGGTCCGGATCGGAGGCGATCGCTGTCCCCTCCTCCTCCGTGAGGGTGCCGTTGACGACGTCATGCGCGAGGGCCTCGGCGAGGGCCTCCTCCTCGCTCTCCGCCACGTAGACGCGCCCATCCGGCCCGTACCAGGCCGGGATGCGGTGACCCCACCAGAGCTGGCGGGAGATCGTCCAGGGCTGAATGTTCTCGAGCCACTGGAAATAGGTCTTCTCCCAATTTTCGGGCACGAAGCGCGTCTCGCCGGACCGGACGGCGGCGAGCGCCCGCTCGGCCAGCGGCTTCACGTCCACGAACCATTGGTCGGTCAGATAGGGCTCGACCGGCACGCCCGAGCGGTCGCCATGCGGCACCGCGTGGTTATGCGGCTCGACCGCGGCGAGGTAGCCCGCTTCGTCCAGCATCGCGACGATGCGCTTGCGGGCCTCGGCCCGGTCCAGGCCTTCGAGGGCCAGCACCGAATCGAGGGCCGGCCCGTCGGAGAGGCCGTCCAGAAAGGCGTCGTTGCCGGCAATGCGGAGCTGCGCCTCCGGCCCGAAGATGTTGATCAGCGTCAGCCCGTGCCGGCGGCCGACCTCGAAGTCGTTGAAATCGTGGGCCGGCGTGATCTTCACCGCGCCCGTCCCCTTCTCGGGGTCGGAATAGGTGTCGGCGACGATCGGGATGGCGCGGCCGACGAGCGGCAGGATCGCGTTCCGGCCGATCAGGCCGTTGAAACGCTCGTCCTCGGGATGGACGGCCACGGCGACGTCGCCCAGCATCGTCTCGGGGCGCGTCGTCGCGACCTCGATATAGCGGTCCGGCTCGCCCTCGAGCGGATAGCGGATGAACCAGAGATTCCCCTTGGTCTCGACCTGCTGCACCTCGAGATCCGAGATCGCGGTCGAGAATTTGGGGTCCCAGTTCACGAGCCGCTTGTCGCGGTAGATCAGCCCGTCGCGGTATAGGTCGACGAAGACCTTCAGCACGGCCCGGGACAGGCCCTCGTCCATGGTGAAGCGCTCGCGCGTCCAGTCGCAGGAGGCGCCGAGCCGCTGCAGCTGGCTCGTGATCTGGCCGCCCGATTCCTCCTTCCAGGCCCAGACGTGGCGGACGAAGTCCTCGCGCTCGAGGTCGCGGCGCTGGATGCCCTGCTCGGCGAGGCGCCGCTCGACCACCATCTGGGTCGCGATGCCGGCATGGTCCATGCCGGGCTGCCAGAGCACGTCACGCCCCCGCATGCGCTCGAAGCGGCAGAGGATGTCCTGGATCGTGTTGTTGAGCGCGTGCCCCATATGGAGCGAGCCGGTCACGTTCGGCGGCGGGATGACGATGCAATAAGGCTCGGCTTCCGCGCGGTCCGGCCGGCCGGCCCGGAAGGCGCCTGCCTCGTCCCAGCGCGCCGCCATGCGCGCCTCGACGGAGGCATGGTCGAAGAGCTTGTCGATCATCAGCTTTCTTGAATCCGCGGCATTCAGGGGGCCGCGCTCTTGAACCGGGGCGAGACGGCGGCGTCAACCGCCGTGTCCTCTCCTCCTGCGTCAGCGGCTGCCGCGCGCGACCCGTTCGATCTCCGCCCGGACCAGACGTTCCACGAGCGGCGGCAGGTTATCGTCGAGCCACATCTTCAGCATCGGCTTCAGCATCTCGCCCACGAGATCTTCGAGGGTGCGGGCATTCTGCGTCAGGATCGTATGCGACAGGAGGTTGAAGGCGTGGCTGACCGAGGCCGTCGTCTCGTTCGACACGATGGTTTCGGGCTGGCGCGGCGCCGGGGCCGGCTCGGGTGGGGCGATGGCCGGGACCGGCTTCTCGGCCACGGACTGGGGCTCAGGCCGGGGAACCGGCTCAGGTCGGGGAGCCGGCTCCGGCGCGGGTTCCCGGCCCGGCGGTTCCGGCTCCGTCACGCTCTGGAAGGAGAGGTCCGGGACGTCGACCTCGAGATCCGCCGGGGCCCGGACGCGCGCGTCCGGCATCTCGGCCAGATCGAGCACGTCGTCGTCGTGCTCGATCTCATGTTGTCGGGCGCCGTTGTCCGGCCCTCTCGGGGCATCCTGATCGTCGGCGATGATGCGTCGGATGGAGGCCAGGATCTCGTCCATCGACGGATCTTGCGTCTTGGTGCTCGCGGCACTCATCGGGACAGGATCTCGCGCGGCAGCCGGGGAATCAGGCTTACTCAGGAGTAATCCAGGGCGAGTCGCAGGATCAAGCAGCAGAGAGGGTGGCGCACAGGGACTTTCGCCTTTAGCGGCCGTCCGGCGTGCGCACGCCCCAGGGCAGATCCTTGACCTGATCGAAATGGAGCTTGGCGCTGTAGATCTCGACGCCGAGGCCGAGCGACTTCGCCGTGAGCCGCCCGATCGCCTGGACGACGGCGTAGGAGGCGACCACGCGGTCGCGCTGCGCCGTGATCAGGTTCACCCGGGCCGTGAGCAATTCCTGCTGCTGGTTCAGGATGTCGAGCGTCGTACGCTGACCCACCCGCGATTCCTCGCGGACGCCGGTCAGCGCGATCTCGGCCGCCTGCACCTGGGCCTGCGCGGCCCGGACGGTGGCCTTCGACGCCTCGAGGCTGCCCCAGGCCGAGATCACGGCCGCGCGGACCTGATCGCGCGTCGCCTCCGCCTCGATGCGGCGCTGACCCGCGGTCTCCTTCGACTGGCGGACGCGAGCGTAGACCTCGCCGCCCTGGTAGATCGGCACGGTGATCTGGGCGACCACGGAGGCGGACAGAGACGAGTCGTTCTGGATGGTGGAGTTGAACCCTTGCGCGAGGCTGCCGGTGAGGCCGACGCTCGGTGCGAGCTCCCCTTCCACGATCTTGACCTGCAATTCAGCGGCATCGACCGCGTGGAGCGCGGAGATGATCGCCGGGTGCTCCTCGAGCCCGATCTGCACCGCCGCCGTGACCGTGCGGGGCACCAGCCGATCCACCGGGCTGCCCTGGGCAAGCTGGCGCGGCTCGACGCCGATGATCTGACGATAGGTCGCGATCGAGGTCTGCAGGTTGGACTCGGCCGTGCTGACCTGGGACCGCGCGGCGGCGAGGCGGGATTCGGCCTGGGCCACGTCGGTCCGGGTCACTTCGCCGACCTGGAACCGGGTCCTGGTCTGCGACAACTGCTCCTCGAGCACCTCGACGTTGTTGCGCTGCAGGTTGAGGATGGCCGTGTCGCGCAGCACGTTCATATAGGCCTGCGCGCCGGAGAAGAGCGTGTTCTGCTCGACGTTCCGGAGACCTTCGCGGGCGCCGAACACCTGGGTCTCGGCCTGCCGCGTCGAGTTCTCGGTCCTGAACCCGTTGAACAGGTTCTGGCTGATCTGGAGACCGACGCTCGATGGGTTCGTGGAGCGGCTGATATTCTGGCCTTGGAGCACGCCCTCGGTGCGGCTGAAGCCGGTATTCGCGAGCCCCGTGATGGAGGGCCTGAAGCCCGAGAGGGCGCGGGGCACGTTCTCGTCGACCGCCCGGACGGAGGCCCGTTGCGCGTCGAGCGTCGGGTTGCCGCTATAGGCCCGAGCGAGGGCGGAACTCATCGTCTCCGCCGAGGCCACCATGGGATTCATGCAGATCGCGGACGCAAGGAGAGCGCGATGCCATGCTCCCCGGGACGTCAAGCTCAGCGATCGCTCCACGAAGATATCCGTCCGCCGGTTCACGCAGCTTTCGGGCGAGTGCCCGCCTACCGCCGCACCGTCCTGGTGCCGGCCCGCATTCTAATCCAGCCGCACCGGCCGCGAAACGGGGTCCGGGCCCGCCGGCCATGTTGTCTCGCAGGTGCCACATAAAGGCGACACACCTGGGCGGCGGCGATCAAAAGGCGAAGGCGGGAACGGTCCGGAAGGCGTCGAGGACCGGCGCCGCGGCATCGAACAGCGCGCGCGACCCGATGCCGGTGCCAGACCGGACATAGAGCATGGCCCTCCCGGGCTGCCCGTTGGCCCTGAGGCAGGCAAGCTGCCCGCCATCGGCGAGCTGGTCCAGGAGCGCGGTCGGCTCGACCTGCACGGCGCCGTTGATCAGGATCGCCTGGAAAGGCCCATCACCCGCGCAGCCTGCCGCGAGATCCCCTTGTCGCCACGTCACGGGCTCGAGAAGCTCGCCGGCCATGCCGGCCGTCGGAGGCGCGAGGTCGGAGCGAGACTCGACCGCCGTCACGTTGGCGCCGAGACGCGAAAGGATCGCGGCCGAATAGCCGCGCGCGCCCGCGACGTCGAGCACACGCATGCCCTGGCCGATCCGGAGTGCCTGGAGGAGGCGGGCGAGCACCATCGGTGACAGCATCGCACGATGGTCCGCCCCGCTTTGATCGGCCTCGAAGCTCAGGGCCGCATCGCCATAGGCCAGGTCTTCCAGCCCTTCCGGCACGAAGGCTTCGCGCGGCACCTCGTCCATGGCGGCGAGGATCGCCCTGTCATGGACGTCGAAGGTGCGGATCTGGCAGTCGACCATGTTGCGGCGGGCCGCGGCGAACGGGATCATCTCCAACTCCGGGAGGTGCGATGGGCTCGGGATGGCGCGCTTGTCCGGGATCGGGACCCCGAAGGCAAGGCGAGCATCACGGCGTCGTGAGAGGGACGTCCCCGGCGGAACTCCGGCGCTAGGCCCGAGTTTGCGTGCCGCAGAACCCTGATCCAGGGCGCGCTCCGTCGGCGGAAAGCTGCACCCGTCACTATCACGGACGACTGGGAGATAAGAATAATGAAGAAGGCCCTCGTATTCGCAGCAGCTTTTGCTGCTCTGAGCTTCCCCGCCCTCGCGCAGCAGAGCGCGACCGGCCAGAGCTCCGGCGGTCCGGCTCGGGTCGGAACGCCCGGCCAGATCGGCGGCGGCGTCCCGGGCGCACGCCCCGGAGTGGTCGAGCGCCGCATGATGGGCCGGCCGCGCATGATGCGCGCGAAGCCGATGCGCCAGCGCATGATGCGCCGCCGGATGATGAAGAGAATGTGACGAAGCGGGGCTAACGCCCGTTTGGTCGAACAAGGGCCGTCGTCGGGAGACCGTCGACGGCCTTGTCGTGTCGACGCCGAGCTGCAGAAGGGAGGAGTGGAGGCCTCGCCCGGAATTGAACCGGGGTACAAGGATTTGCAGTCCTCTGCGTAACCACTCCGCCACGAGGCCAGTCGCTGGGTCGGCGGTCCGGGTTCATATCGACGGCGTCGGCAAAGGGCAACCTCGGCGGCATGGCCAGAATCGCTCAGCCGCAGCCCTCGCGCCATCGCGACTGACCCGAGGCTTGCGCAGCCCCGCCCGCTTCTGTATTCACCCCCTCGTGATCCGCGGTAGCTCAGTGGTAGAGCAGCCGGCTGTTAACCGGCTGGTCGTAGGTTCGAATCCTACCCGCGGAGCCACAGTGTCGAGGCAGTAAAATCCGCGGCATCGGATCTTGCGGCGATCTGGCAAGTTTTTTGGGACTGGCCTCTCGGCCAGCCTACCTGCCCACATTCTATCAGCCCGGCTTTTTGGCGCGAGCCAGGGGGCGCGATTCCGGCCCCTGCCTCGCCGCAACTCTAAAGCAGGAATCCCTCGAGCGCCCGTCCGAAACCCTTCGGGTTGTCGACATTGGCGATGTGGGCTGCGTTGGGCACGATCTCGAACCGGGCGCCTGGCGTCGCATCGGCCATGGCCTGCATGGCCGGCACGGGCGCGCCGCTATCCTCGGCTCCGACCACGTAGAGGACCGGCAGCGCGAGGCGGCCGAGGTCCTTCAGGTAGTCGAGTGTCTTCAGCGCTGCCGCGCAGCCCTTGTAGCCCTCGGGCTGCGTGGCCCGGATCTGGGCAGCGAGCTTCGCCACCTCCTCGGGATGCGCGGCCCGGAAGGCGGGCGTCAGCCACCGATCGAGCGTGCCGTCGACCAGAGCCGCCATGCCGCCGCGCTCCACGGCTGCGATGCGGTCGTCCCAGCTTCTCACGAAACCTTCGGGCGCATCGGCCCGCGCGTCGCAGCACACCAGACGTTCGACGCGATCCGGGTGTTCCAGCGCGAGCCCCAGTCCCGTCATGCCGCCGAGCGACAGGCCCATATGGGCTGCGCGTCGGATCCCATGCGCGTCCATGACCGTCACGACATCGGAGACGAGGTCAGGGAAGCCGTAGGGCGACGGCGGCGCATCGCTCCGGCCATGGCCGCGCGTATCGTAGCGGAGCACGCGGTAGCGCGCCGTCAGCGCCGCCATCTGCGGGTCCCACATCGTGTGGTCGGAGGCGAGGCTGTTCGAGAGGACGAGCCAGGGCTTGTCGGCATCGCCGTCGACACGGCTGAAGAGGCGGCCGCCCGGAATATCGATCATGGTCATTCGGCCGCCTCCACTGCCGCCCTGCGGCCTGTATCGACCTGCGGCAGCACTTCCTCCGCGAGAAGCACCATCGAGCGTCGGCCGAGGTCGCGATCGACCCAGTCATGGCCAGCATAGAGCATGGTGCCGAACGGGCCGACCTCGTCCCGGAAGGCGAGCAGCTCGTCCGCCACCTTGTCCGGCGTGCCCCAGGTGACGAGCTTGTCGCAGACGAAATCCAGCGTGACCTCCTCGTCCGGCATGTCGCGGCTCGTCTTGAACAGCTCGAGCCGCCCGGCGCGCTTCATCTTGGTCAGCATCTGGCTGTAATAGAAGCGGTAGGGGCTGTCGGGATCCATCGCATAGTCCCGCGCCGTCGCGAGGTCGTCCGCCACGAACACGCTGCGGGCGACGCGCCAATTCGCCGGGTCGGCCCGCCGCCCTCCCCGCTCGCAGCCCTCGACATATTTCGGCCAATGGCTCCTTACCCAGCCCGGCATGAGGAAGTTCGCCGAGATCGGGTCCCAGCCGCGCGCGGCGGCCTCGGTGACGCCCTTCGAGAAGGGCGCGACGGCCGTGACCACGATCGGGGGATGTGGGCGCTGCAGCGGCTTCGGCAGGACCCCCTGCCCGATATCGGCGAGCAGCGTGCGCTCGGTCGTGACTGTCCAGAACTTGCCCTCGATCCGGTAGGGCGGTTCGCGCCGCCAGATCTCCAGGATCGTGTCGATGCATTCGAGGAACATCGCCGGCCGGTCGGCGTCGAGGTTGCCGAACACCTCGGCATCCGAGATCAGCCCGCCCGGACTGATCCCGAAGATAAAGCGGCCATCGAGCAGGTGGTCCAGCATCGCGATATGCGAGGCGACCGCCACGGGATGCGAATTGGGCAGGTTCACCGTTCCGGTGCCGAGCTTCATCGATCGGGTCTTGTCGATGAGGGTGGCGAGAAACAGCATGCAGGAGGTGATGTTCTCGGCCTGGTCGGTCGCGTGCTCGCCGACATAGGCTTCCGTGAAACCGAGTTCGTCGGCCAGGATGAAGGCCTCCTGGTCCTCGCGCAGGCTCTGCCGCCAGTCCTTCGCCAGGGGATGGATCGGCATGGTGAAGAAGCCGAGCTTCATGAGTGTCCCGTCGAGGTCGTGATGACCGGGAATTAAGGGCGCCATCTCGCACCGTGAAATGATAAGAACTTGGTCGGGGGATCGTGTTTTGTGATGGCCTGAAGGGCGCGGATTGCAGGCGGCCTCGATCCGGCTAGAACGACGCCGGTGGCGGTCGACCGGGCCCGATGCCCGTCTTAGCCGGCCATGCGCCAAGGAGGATCGCTTGAAAGCGGCCGTTGTCACGGAATCCGGTCTCGTCCTGCGGGACGTTTCTCCTCCCAAGCCGAAGCCGAACGAGGTCCTGGTCCGGGTCAGGGCGGCCTCGCTCAACCGCGCCGATCTCTCCGTCGCGGCCGGCCACGCCCATGGAGTCATCGGTGGTCCAGGCACCATCCCTGGTCTCGAATGGGCGGGCGAGGTCGCCGAGGCGGGTCCGAAGGCGGGCGGCTTCGCGGTCGGCGACCGCGTGATGTGTTCGGGCTCCGGCGGCTATGCCGAATACGCCGTGGCCGATCACGGCCGGACCAATCCGATCCCGGCCGGCATGTCCTTCGAGACCGCGACGACCCTGCCGATCGCGCTGCAGACCATGCATGACGCGATCGTCACGCAGGGTCGGCTGCAGCCGGGCGAGAGCATCATGATCCAGGGCGCCAGCACCGGCGTCGGCCTGATGGCGCTGCAGATCGCGCGCCTCCGGGGAGCGGCCGTCGTCATCGGCACATCGACCAACCCGGAGCGACGCGCGCGCCTCGCCGAGTTCGGCGCCACGCATGCGATCGACGCCGGCGATCCGGCCTGGCCGGACCA
Organism: uncultured Enterovirga sp.; assembly: GCF_964242715.1. Classification (NCBI taxonomy): domain Bacteria; kingdom Pseudomonadati; phylum Pseudomonadota; class Alphaproteobacteria; order Hyphomicrobiales; family Methylobacteriaceae; genus Enterovirga; species uncultured Enterovirga sp. The sequence goes on along the minus strand of NZ_CAXTAZ010000002.1, from coordinate 9,720 downwards.
GGTGCGGGAGGCGACCGGCGGCGAGGGCGTGAACGTCATCATCGACCAGGTCTCGGCTTCGGTCGCCAACGGCAACATGCGGGCCGCCTCGGTCCTCGGCCGCATCGTCAATGTCGGCCGTCTCGGGGGCACCAAGGGCGAATTCGATTACGACCTGCATGCGCTGAAACGCATCAGCTACGTCGGCGTGACCTTCCGGACGCGGTCGGTGGACGAGGTCCGCGAGATCAACCGCCGCATGCGGGACGAACTCTGGGACGCGGTGACGAACGGGACGCTGCACATCCCGGTGGATCGCTCCTTTTCTCTCGACGAGGTGGCGGGCGCGCTCGACCACATGAAGGCGAACGGGCATTTCGGGAAGATCCTGCTGATCCCCTGAGGACGGAGCAACGCCGCGCTAATCCGCCGTCCAGCCTCCGTCGACGAGGAGCGCCGAGCCGGTCATCAGCGCCGAGGCGTCGGAGGCCAGGAACACGATCGCGCCGGTCAGGTCCTGCACCTGTCCGAGGCGGCCGAGCTTGATCTTCGAGACGACGCTGTCCCGGAAGGCGGGATCTGCAAAGAAGGGCTTCGTCATCGGGGTCTCGATGAAGGTCGGGCAGAGCGTGTTGACCCGGATGCCGTGCGGCCCGAGCTCGACCGCCATGGCCTTGGTCAGCCCCTCCAGCGCGTGTTTCGACGCGCAGTAGATCGTTCGGCGGGCTCCGCCGACATGGCCCATTTGCGACGACATGTTGATGATCGAGCCCGGCCGGCCGGCATCGAGGAGGCGCCGCACCACGGCCTGGGCAGCGAAGAAGGCCGCCCGGACATTCAGGTCCATGACGGTGTCGAAATCCTCTTCCGTCACCTCGACGAAAGGCTTCGGGCGGTTCGTGCCGGCATTGTTGACGAACACGTCGAAGGGCTCGGCCGCCCCGACCGCAGCGCCGAAGCCCGCGATGTCCGTCACGTCGACCGCGAGCGCCTGGGCGCGCCCTCCCCCAGCACGAATATTCGCCGCGGCGGCCTCGATCTCGCCGGCCGAGCGTGCGGCGAGCGTGACGTCGGCACCCGCCTCCGCCAGCGCCTGCGCGGCGGCGAGCCCGATGCCGCGCCCCGCGCCGGTTACGAGCGCGCGCCGGCCGTCCAGCCGGAAGGACGGCAGCACCGATGTCGCCGCCGCGCTCACTCCGCGGCCGTCGCGTAGGGGATGTTGCGCCCGCCATACCGGCGCACCCTGATATTCGCCTGTTCGGCGTGGCCCGCGAAACCCTCCAGCATGCAGAGGCGGGAGCAATATTCGCCGATCATGGTGGAGGCCTCGTCGGTCAGGACCCTCTGGTAGGTCACGGTCTTGAGGAACTTGCCGACCCAGAGCCCGCCCGTGTAGCGGGCCGCCTTCTTGGTCGGCAGCGTGTGGTTCGTGCCGATGACCTTGTCGCCATAGGCGACGTTGGTGCGCGGCCCGAGGAACAGCGCGCCGTAATTCCGCATGTTGCGCAGGAAGAAGTCCGGATCGCGCGTCATCACCTGAACATGCTCGGACGCGATCCGGTCGGCCTCCAGGACCATCTCGTCTTCGTCCGCGCAAAGGATCACCTCGCCGTAATCCTCCCAGGCCTGCCGCGCGACCTGCCCCGTGGGCAGAATCTCGAGCAGGCGCTCGATCTCGGCCATCGTGTCGCGGGCGAGCTTCGCCGAGGTCGTGAGGAGGATCGCCGGCGAGTTCGGCCCGTGCTCGGCCTGTCCGAGGAGATCGGTCGCGCAGAGCTCCCCATCGACGCTGTCGTCGGCGATGACGAGGGTCTCGGTCGGACCGGCGAAGAGGTCGATGCCGACGCGGCCGAAGAGCTGGCGCTTGGCCTCGGCCACATAGGCGTTGCCGGGCCCGACCAGCATGTCGACGGACGCGATCGTTTCCGTGCCGAGCGCCATGGCGCCGACAGCCTGGACGCCACCCAGGCAATAGATGACGTCGGCGCCGGCGAGATGCTGGGCGGCGACGATGGCCGGGGCCGGGCGGCCGCCGAAGGGCGGCGCGCAGGTCACGATCGAGGGCACGCCGGCGACCTTGGCGGTCACGACCGACATGTGGGCCGAGGCGAGCAGCGGGTATTTGCCGCCCGGCACGTAGCAGCCGACGGAATTCACCGGGATGTTCTTGTGACCGAGGACGATGCCGGGCAGCGTCTCGACCTCGATGTCACGCATCGACGCGCGCTGGTGCTCGGCGAAGTTCCGGACCTGCGCCTGCGCGAACCTGATGTCCTCGATGTCACGCGCGGACAGCTCGCCGAGGCAGGCGCGGATCTCGGCATCCGTCAGCCGGTAATCCTCGCGATCCCAGCCGTCGAACTTGACCGACATTTCGCGCACGGCGGCGTCGCCCCGGTCGGCGATGTCCTTGAGAATGCCTTCGACGATGGCACGCGTCTTCGCATCGTCCTCGGCCTTCTGGTCCGCATCGCGGCCGCGCTTCAGCACCTGAGCCATGTCGTCCTCCGATCTGCCGTCCGGACCGCCTTGCCGCCAGAGGCGGCACGGGTCTCAGACCGAGCAGTAGCGTTCCTGGATCTCCACGTCCGCCCGCAAGGCTTCGCCAGAGGCATGATGCACGATCGCTCCCTGGTCGAGCACGTAGGCCCGATCGGCGATGCCGAGCGCCAGTTCGACATTCTGCTCGACGAGGAGGAGCGTCTGGCCCTCCGCCTTCATGGTCTTGAACAGCTCGAACATCTCGTCGACCAGGACCGGCATGATCCCCTCCGACGGCTCGTCCATCATGATGAGTTTTGGCTCGGAGATCATGGCACGGGCGATGGCGAGCATCTGCTGCTCGCCGCCCGACATGGTGATCGCGGCCTGGTCCAGCCGCTCGGCCAGGCGCGGAAAGATGCGCTTCGTGCGCTCGATCAGCTCCGCCTCCTGCTTCTTCATCGGAGACGCGACGAGGCCGAGGCTGAGATTTTCGCGCACGGTCAGGCCGGGCACGATGCGGCGCTCCTCGGGGACATAGGCGAGGCCGGCGCCGTACCGCACATGCGCCGGCCTCCCGCGCATCTCCTTGTCCTCGAAGGTGATCCGGCCCGTGGTCTTCGGGAGAAGGCCCATGATCGATTTCAGCGTGGTCGTCTTGCCGGCGCCGTTCCGGCCGATGAGGCAGACGATCTCGCCTCGCCGAATTTCGAGGTCGATCCCCTGGAGCACGTGGCTCGGCCCGTACCAGGCGTTCAGTCCTTCGACGCGAAGCATCGTCAATGCTCCCGCTTGCCGAGATAGACGCGTTTCACCGTCTCGTTCCGGCGGATCTCGTCCGGCGTGCCTTCGGCCAGCAGCTCGCCGTGATGGAGCACGAGCAGCCGGTCGCAGATCCCCATCACGAGCTTCATCTTGTGCTCGACCAGGATGACGGTGCGCTCGGCGGCGAGGCGCAGGATGAGATCCATCATGCTGCGCGTCTCTTCCGGGCTCATCCCGGCGGTCGGCTCGTCGAGGAGGAGCAGGCGCGGCCGGGAGGCGAGCGCCATCCCGATCTCGAGCGCGCGCTGCTCGCCATGCGCCAGGGCCGAGGCCGGCTCCATGCGCCGGTGCGACAGCCCGACCGTCTTCAGGAGCTCGTCGGCGGCCTCGATGAACTCGGCCATGGCGGCGCGCGGGCGCCAGATGTCGAAGCGGGTCTTCAGCGCCTGCGCGGCGATGCGAACATTCTCCCGCACGGTGAGCTGCGGAAACACGTTCGTGATCTGGAAGGATTTCGCGACGCCGAGATGCGCGAAGCGATGCTGCGGAAGGCCGGTGACGTCCCGGCCCTCGAAGGTGACCTTGCCCGAACTTGGCGACAGCGAACCGGAGAGGAGGTTGAAATAGGTGCTCTTGCCGGCCCCGTTCGGGCCGATGATCGAGGTCAGCGCGCCGCGTCGGAACTCGGCCGAAACGTCCTTCAGCGCCACGAACTTGCCGAAGGTGCGGCCGACGTTCTCTGTCCGGAGAATGACGTCGGAGCCGGTCATCGGCCGCACCAATGCAGGATCGAGCCCCAGATGCCTCGCGGGAAGAACAGCACGCAGACGACGAACACGATTCCGACCACAAGCTGCCAATGCACCGTGTAGACGGAGACGACATTCTCCAGGATCAGGAACACGGCCGCCCCGATGAAGGGACCGAAGAAGGTCCCCATGCCGCCGAGCAGGCACATCATGACCGCGAGGCCCGAGGTCTCGATCGACAGGGTCTCGATCGGCACGATGGCGAGATGCAGCGCCTGGAGCGCGCCCGCGAGGCCGCAGAAGGCGCCGGACAGGACGAAGGCGAGGAGACGCGAGCGTGTCACGTCGTAGCCGCAGGCCCGCGCCCGCGCCTCGTTCTCGCGGATGCCCTCGATCACGGCGCCGAAGGGCGATGCGAGGATGCGGGACAGGACGAAGAGGCTCGCCAATACGAAGGCCGCGACGACGTAATAACGCGTGATCGGGTCGACGAAGCTCAGCCGGAAGCCGAACAGGTCGATCGGCGCCATCGACGGGAGGCGGAGCCCATTCTCGCCCCCGGTCAGGTCCACGGCCTGGTAGAAGACGTAATAGACGCATTGCGCGAGGGCGAGCGTCACCATCGCGAAGTAGATGCCGCGCGTGCGGATCGCGAGCGCGCCGATGATGAGCGCGATCAGCGCGCCACCGATCGTGCCGACGGCCACCCCGACCCACCAGGGCGCGCCGAGATGCACGAGCGCCATCCCGCAGAGATACGCTCCGCCTCCAAACAGTGCCGCATGTCCGAAGGACAGAAGTCCGAGATAGCCGAAGAGCAAATTGAAGCCGAGCGCGTAGAGCCCGTAGGTCAGGATCACGACCGCGAGCGCGTGGAACGGCATCACGAGCGGGAAGACGAGGAGGAAGAGGCCTGCGAGGAGAACGCGGTGGCGCTCGGCAATATCGAGCATCCGCACGCCCGCCGAGGCGGACACGACGGCGGAGCCTGGGGCGAGTTCGGCTGACATCCGGGTCAGCTCATCAGGCCGGCGCGGCCGAAAAAGCCCTGCGGCCGTACGAGCAGCACGACGGCCATCAGCGCGAAGATCGACACTTTCGCCATCTCAGGCATGAAGAGCGAGGTCATGCTCACGACCACGCCGACCATGAGCCCGGCCAGCACCGCGCCCAGGAGGGAACCCATTCCGCCGACGACCGTCACGACGAAGGCCTCCGCCAGGATCGTCGAGCCCATTTCGGGCGCAACACCCTGGAGCGGCGCCGCGAGGAGGCCCGCCAGGCCCGCGATGCCGGTCCCGATGCCGAACACGATCAGCCAAACTTTCGAGACGTCGACGCCGAGGATGCGCACGATCTGCGGATCACGCGCGCCGGCCCGGATGATGAGGCCGAAACTCGTCTTCTCGAGGAAGAGATAAAGGCCGAGGAGAACGACCGCGGTCGCGGCGATCACGAACAGGCGATAAAGCGGAAAATAACCCACCCAGATGTCGACGGCGCCCTGCAGGATTTCGGGGGTGTCGAACGGGTATCCGGTCCGGCCGAAAATGATGCGGACGACTTCGATCATCACGTAGCCGAGGCCGAAGGTGAGCAGCAGCGGATAATCGATGCCGCGGCCATAAAGCGGCCGGATCAGCACGCGCTCGACCGCAAGGCCGACCGCCGCGACGGCGAGCGGGACAACCGCGAGCGCCACCCAGAAATTCACGCCGAGCGAGAGCGCGTAGAGCCCGATATAGGCGCCCAGCATGTAGAAGGCGCCATGCGCGAAATTCACCACCGTCAGCATGCCGAAAATGAGCGACAGGCCGATGGAGAGAAGGACGTAGACCGCTCCGAGCGCCAGCCCGGTGAAGAGCTGGAGCGCGATCAGGTCCGGGGTTAGGGCCGCAAACATACGGGTCTTCTCAATGGTTCGTCATTGCGAGGAGCGCAGCGACGAAGCAACCCAGAGGAACCTGCGAGCCCTTCTGGGTTGCTTCGCTTCGCTCGCAATGACGGAATGAACGCGTCACGCCTTGTGGCCGAGCTCGCCGCAGCTGCGTAGCGTCGCCTCGTTCGGCTCCTCGGTCGCGACGATGTCGAACACGTCCTCCGGGGACTTCATGTCCTTCGACTTCGACTGCAGGATGAAGACCGACTGCACCGCCTGGTGGTCGCAGGCGCGGTAATATTCCGGGCCCTTGTAATAATCGTATTTCAGGGCCTCCATCGCCGCGACGACCTTCTCGGTCTCCGTCGTGCCGGCCGCCTTCGCGGCCTCGAGCACGGTGCGGACGCCGCCATAGCCCATGGCGCCGTAATCCGTCGGGACCGCGCCCTTGTGCATCTTGCGGAACTTGTCGTTGAACGACTTCGCGGAGGCGACCTTGTCCTCGATGCCCCAGTAATAAGAGCTGCCGCCGATCACGCCGTCGAAGGCCTGCGCGCCGCCCGCGACGCGCGCGGTGTAGAGCAGGATCGGCACGATGATCTTGGTGTTGCGCTTCACGCCGAAATCGGTCGCCTGCTTGATCGCGATCTGCTGGTCGCGGCCGAAATTGATGATGCAGAGGATGTCGGGCTTCAGCGCCTGGATACGGGGCAGCAGGGTCGAGAAATCGGTCGTGCCGAGCGGGTGCCGGATGTCGGCCAGTGTCTCGACGCCTATGTCCTTGCCGGCCCGCTGGAAGCCGCGAACCATCTCGTAGCCGTAGGCGTAGTCCGCCGTCAGATAGACGACCTTCTTACCGAACTTGCCGAAGGCGTAGCGGCCGACCGCGCCCGCCGTCATGTGCGGGTTCATGGCCTCGTGGAAGGTGTAGCGGCTGAAATCCGAGATCTCGTTGATCGTGTCGGACTGACTGATCGAGTTGAAGATGACCTTCCGCTCTTTGGTGATGTTGTTGATGGCGAGCTGCACCGAGGCGGACAGGCTGCCGACGATGAAATTGACCTTGTCATTCTCGATCAGCTCGAGGGTGCGCGTCGCGGCCTCGCCGGGGTTCAGCTTGTCGTCGCGGGCGAGGAGCTCCGCCTTGCGGCCGTTGAGGCCGCCGGCGTCGTTGAACTCCGCGACCGCGAGTTGCGCGGCCATGACCTGGTTCTGCGCCTCGGCGCCGTAGGGACCGGTCAGCGGACAGGGAAAGCCGATCTTGATCGGCCCTTCCTGCGCCTGGAGGATATTGATGCGGAAGGGCGAGGCAGCGAGCGCGAGGCCGGCAGCGCCTGTCGCGAGCACCCGGCGGCGGTTGAGGCCGGACTGGACGAGATCCTGTGTCATGCGTTCCTCCCCTTGTGGTGCTGGGGATCCGTCGAGGGACCTCCCGAAATCGGCTAGCGGGTACGAATTCCGCCGGCCGATGTGAAACGATAAGACCTGCTCTTGGCTATCATGCTTTGTGATACGGCGTCGTCGCTCAGACCCGCCCCAGCGCCCTGAGCACGCGCTCCGGCGTCATCGGGATCGAGGTGAGGACGGCCCCGAACGGGACGAGCGCATCGTTCACGGCGTTCATCACGGCGGCTGCTGCGCCGGCCGTCCCCGCCTCGCCCGCGCCCTTGGCGCCGAGTTCCGATTCCGCTGTCGGCGTCGAGACATGGCCGACCTCGATATCCGGCATCTCGACCGACATCGGCACGAGATAATCGGCCATATTGCCGTTCAACATCTGGCCGTGCTCGTCATACAGGCAATGCTCGTAGAGCGCCGGGCCGAGCCCCTGCACGATGCCGCCCCGCACCTGCTCGTCGACGAGTTGCGGGTTCAGGATCGTGCCGCAATCCTCCACGCACCAATGTTTCAGGAGCCGGATGAAGCCGGTGTCCGTGTCGACCTCGACATAGGAGCCCTGGATGCCGTTCGTGAAGGCGAAGGGATATTGCTTCGGAACGTAATGCCGGGTCGCCACGAATTCCGGCTGCACGCCCGGCGGGAGCGTATCGGGCCGGAAATAAGCGATGCGCGCCACCTCTTCGAGCGGCATGCGCTCGCGCCCGTTTTCCGCGTCGACCACGAGCCCGTCCCGCACGTCGAGCGTCTCCGGCTGGGCCTGAAGAATCGCGGCCGCGACCGCGAGGACGTTCTCGCGCAAAGCCTTCCCGGCCTGCCAAGCCGCCTCGCCGCCGATCCCGGCAGCGCGCGACGCCCAGGTGCCGCCGCCATAGGGCGTGTTGTCCGTGTCACCGGTGACGACGCGGACCCGCTCGATCGAGATGCCGAAGGCAGTCGCGACCACCTGGGCGGTCACCGCTTCCGCGCCCTGCCCCTGCTCGGTAACGCTGGACGCCACGTGCACGGAACCCTGCGCGTCCATCCGCACGGTGACGCCGTCCTGCGAGGAGATCTTGGCTCCGCCGACACCGTAAAAGGCGGCGCTCGGATTGGTCACCTCGATGAAGCTCGCGAGCCCGATGCCGCGATGAATTCCGCGGCGGCGATATTCCGCCTGCTCGGCTCTGAGCGCGTCGTAATCCATCATGTTGAGAAGCTTGGCCATCGCGGCTTCGTGCGACAGCTTTTCGAACCGCATGCCGGCCGAGGATTGGCAGGGATAGGCGTCGTCCCGGATGATGTTGCGGCGGCGGATTTCGACCGGGTCTATGCCGATCCGCTGCGCGGCGAGATCGACCAGCCCCTCCGTGACCGAACAGGCGATCGGATGCCCGACCGCCCGGTACTGGCAGGTCATCGTCTTGTTCTGGAATACGACCCGGGCCTGGGCCCGGTAATTCGGACAGGTGTATTGGCCGCCGGTGAAATTCACGACCTGGTTCGCCTCGATCGCGCTCGTGCGCGGATACATCGAATAGGGGCCGATGCCGGTCAGGTCGTCGATCTCGAAGGCCGTGATGGAGCCGTCATTCATCACGCCGATCCGGCCCCGCACGCGATGGTCGCGGGCGTGGATGTCGGTGACGAAGCTCTCGATCCGGTCGGCCACGAATTTCACCGGCCGGCGCAACAGCTTCGACAGGGCGGCGGTTGCGACCTCGTCGGAATAGACGTGAACCTTGATGCCGAAGGAGCCGCCGACATCCTTGCAGACGAGGCGAACCTGGCTTTCCGGCAGGTCCAGGTGTTTCGCCAGGATGTTCTGGATCATGTGCGGCGCCTGGGTGCCCTGGTACACCGTGAGGCGTCCGTCGCCGGGATTGTAATCCGCGAGGCAGGCGCGCGGCTCCAGCGTCACGCCGGTGTGGCGCCCGAAGCCGAAGGTCGCCTCGACCACATGGTCGGAGGCCGCGAAGGCGCCGTCCACGTCGCCCGCGACATGCAGGCGCTCCCAGGCGAGATTGTCGCCGAGTTCCGGGTGGATGACGGGCGTCGCGGGATCGAGCGCCGTCTCCATGTCGGCCACGACCGGCAATTCGTCATACTCGACCACGACCAGTTCGGCCGCGTCCTCAGCCTGCGCGCGCGTCTGGGCGACGATGGCCGCGACGGCCTCGCCCTGCCAGGACGCCTTCGCGATCGCGATCGCATGCTGCGGCGGGGATTTCAGCCCCTTCAGATGCGTGAGAACGCCGACCCAGGGCGTGCAGACGGCCGCGAGTTCCCGGCCCGTGACGACAGCAATCACCCCCGGCGCCGCTTTCGCGGCCGCGCCGTCGATCGAGACGATGCGGGCATGGGCGTAGGGCGAGCGCAGGAAGACGACATGGCCCATGCGGGGCAGCACCATGTCGCTCACATATTGCCCCCTCCCCTGCGTCAGCCGGGCGAGGTTCGGGCGCGGGACGGAGCGGCCGATATAGGAGT